>NZ_WMBF01000843.1:0-1197 GCF_019400875.1 Streptomyces anatolicus
CCTTGTACTTGTCGGCTTCCTTGCCCGCCTTTTCCACCCAGGAGTCGGCCGAGGTGAGGCGGGACTTGGCGGAGGACAGGTCGGCCTGGGCCTCGCGGCCCTTGACCAGGGCCTTGTCGGCCAGGGATTGGGCGCGCTCCAGCTCCGGCCAGTACGCGGCAAGGGCATCGCCCGCCAGCCCGTAGGACTTCTTGAGCTTCTTCAGCTTCTCCGGGGCCTTCTCGAACTTCTCCGTGAAGCCCTCAGCCGTCTTGCCGGCCCACTTGAGGATCGCGTCCTCGCCCGCCATCCCCTTGATGTCCCGCAGCACCTTGCCGACATCGTCGGAGAAGTCGTGCAGGTCCTTGGCGAGCTTGCGCACCCGGTCCGGGTCACCCGGCGTCGGGTCCTTGTCCAGGTCCAGGACATGCCAGTCCCGCGGCCGATTCCCCGCCATACCGCAACCCCCGTCGCCTCTAGCGGTTGATGGCCTGGATCTCCTGGACCACCACGTCCTGCTCCGCGCCGAACTCCCCGTCGGGCAGCTGCCGTTCCCCGTCCACGCCCGTGCCGGTCCAGCGGATCTTCCACGTGACCGTCGCCTTCAGCGGGAACGAACCGTCGCCCGAGGAGCGCAGGTACTTCACGCCGCAGGGCGGGTCCTGTGCCGACTTGCCCTTGGCGTACGGCTCACCGATCTTGCCGTCGACGATCTCGCAGACGCCGGAGCCGGGGTACGTCTCGGCGTCCGGCGTGCCGGGGTCGATCTTCAGGGAGACCGGTTCGGCGGTCGTCGTCGCCTCGATGTCGAGTACGTCGACCCTGGCCGTGACCGACACCGGCTTGAACTCGGCACCGTCAAGCCAGGCCCAGGTGGGGAGGTTCACTTTGGTCTCGTTCTCGGGGGCCAGGGAGATCTTCGTACCGGGCACGCGGATCCTCGCGTACGCCAGTTTCGCCAGCGTCTCCGCGTCGATGACGGGCAGGCCGGGCGGTGGCGGCTCGTTCTCGTCGACCCAGAACGTCTCCTTGTCGCACTTGTCCCAGCCGGGCGGGTACGTCTCGTTGGGGAACCCCGTCCACCAGTAGCCCTTGCCGGCCTTGTCCAGGTTGAAGTTCTTGTACGGCTCGCCCTCGACGTAACGCTTGCGCTGTTCCAGGTCCCACGAGTGGCCCGTGGAGTCCACCGCCCAGACCGCCTCGCGCTCCTTCTTGAAC
>NZ_WMBF01000844.1:0-1196 GCF_019400875.1 Streptomyces anatolicus
CTCTACGTCTACGGCCGCGCGTCCCGCCCCTGCCTGCGCTGCGGCACCTCCATCCGCGTCGCGGAACAGGGCGACGGCTCCCGAAGCCGGCCCACCTACTGGTGCCCCACCTGCCAGAAAGGCCCGACCAGTTGACGCACCGCCCGACCGGTTGACGCACCGCCCAGCCAGTTGACGCACTGCCCAGCCGCTTGAAGCGCCGCTCCCCGCCAGTTGACGCACCGTCAGGTTCGGTCGTACCGTCCCCGTCATGGCCGTCAAGGCGTACGACCTCATCGGACGCACCGCGTTCGTCACCGGCGCCGCCAGCGGAATCGGCCGTGCGACGGCCCTGCTCCTGGCCGAGGCGGGTGCCACCGTCCACTGCGCCGACCGCGACGCCCAGGGGCTTCACGAGACCGTGTCACTGATCAAGGCGGCCGGCGGCGACGCGCACACCCACCGGCTGGACGTCGCCAACAGAGAACAGGTCGACCAGGCCGTCGCCCGGACCACCACACCCCCCGGCAGGCTCGACATCATGGCGGCGATCGCCGGAATCATGCACAGCAGTCCGGTTCTGGAGACCCGCGACGAAGACCTCGACCGCGTCCTGGACATCAACTTCAAGGGCGTCCTGTACGCCTGCCGGGCGGCGGCCCGCGCCATGATCGAGGCGGGCGGCGGCGGCAGCATCGTCACCATGGCCTCGGGAGCGGTGGACACCGGCGCCCCCGGGCTCCTCTGCTATGGCGCGGCGAAGGCCGCCGTCGTGCAGCTCACCAAGACCCTCGCCACGGAAGTCGGACCGCACGGCATCCGGGTCAACGCCGTGGCCCCTGGCTGGATCCGCACCCCCATGACGGACCACCACGAAACAACGGAAGGCCACGGAGCAAGGCCCCGCGGCCACACCGAGGAAATCATGGCCCGCATGTCCCCCCTGGGCCGCGTAGGCGAACCGGACGACATCGCGCACGCCGTACTGCACCTGGCATCCGACGCCTCGTCCTTCACGACGGGCCAGATCCTCCGCCCGAACGGCGGCGTCGCCATGCCTTGGTGATCCCTGCCTTGGTGATCCCCGCCTTGGGGACCCGCGCCCGCGACACCCCGGCACCCCGCGCCCTCAGCGCCCCCACGGCCCGGGACTGCGGCACGCAGTGCACGGGAAGCAGGCTCAGCCCCCACCCCCCGGCCGCGACGGCCCCTTCCAG
>NZ_WMBF01000845.1:0-1193 GCF_019400875.1 Streptomyces anatolicus
CGAGAAAGGACCGCCGACCGACGGTCCCCACCGGTCTGCGCTCTCGGGAGGACCTGCCATGACCGTCAGTCTGGAGCAGCTACGCCGTTGCCACATCGCCGTCGACCTCGGCGCCGCGAGAACCCGCGTCTTCGTCAAGGGAGCGGGCCTCGTCGTAGACGAGCCAAGCGCCGCCGCGGTGAACACCAGGACCGGCGCCCTCATCGCGGTAGGCCAGTTCGCCGAGCAGATGACGGGCCGCACGCCCGGCTACATCCGCGTCGTCCGCCCCGTCTCCGGCGGCACCGTCGTCGACATCGAGATGGCCCAGCGGATGCTGCGCCACCTGCTCGGCGAGAAGCTCCGCCGCACCCTGCGCCGCAAGCCGAGGCTGCGCGCCGCCGCATGCACCCCGCACGACGCGGACCCTCTCGCCCAGCGCGCGGCCGTGGAGACGATGGTCGGACTCGGCGCCCGCCGAGTCGAACTGGTCGACACCCTCATCGCGGCGGCCGTCGGCTGCGGCCTGCCCGTGGAGCGCCCCGAGGCGACGATGATCCTGGTCTGCGGCGCCGCCACGACCCAGGTGGCGGTCCTGTCCATGGGCTCGATCGTGACGGCCGAACGCATTCCCGTGGGCGGCGAGGCGATCGACCACGCGATCGTGCAGCACCTTCGCCACCAGCACGAACTGATGCTGCCCTCGCAGTCCGTACGTCCCCTCCAGCTCGCCCTGAGCGGCAACGGCCTCACCCCGCACGGCCCGGAGTCCACGGAGATCCACGGCAGGGACGTGGCGACGGGCCTGGCCCGCTCGGTCCACGTGGACACCGCCGCCGTCCGCGACGCGATCCACACTCCGCTGACCGCCGTGCTGGACGGCATCGGCAAGGTGCTGCGGGACTGCCCGCCGGACCTGGTCGCGGACCTCGCGGACCGCGGAATCATGATGGTGGGCGGCAGCGCGCGGCTGCCGGGGCTCGACCAGATGCTGCGGGACGCGACGGGAATGCCCGTAGAAATCGCGGAAAGGCCTGATGTGTGCGCCGTACTGGGACTCGGTGCGATGCTGGAGGGCAAGATCCAGCCGCTGGTCCTGGACCCGCTGTCCGGCTGACCGGGGCCGGAGCCGGAGCCGACACCGCGACACGGAGTGCGTGACCGAAATGCCCGAAGAAACGGACGCGCAGCCGCCCACATCGCCCCCGCCACCC
>NZ_WMBF01000120.1:0-15951 GCF_019400875.1 Streptomyces anatolicus
GGGGGCGAACGGGCGCGGCCGCCGGGTGAGTTGCACCGTCGCCCTCGCCGTCGCCGGGGCGATGGCCGCCGTCACGGTGGGCTCGGTCTTCGTCTTCGGGCTGCTGCCGAAGGACGACGCGTCGAAGGACTCGGGCGGCGGACAGGAACCCCCGGCGGCGACCGCCCCGGCCGACCCCTCCCAGGACGACGGCGCGGGACGGGTCCCCGGTGCCTACCTCGGCAAGTGGCGCGGCAAGGCCGACGCGAGCGGCGGCACGATCCCCCTCGGCACGTTCGAGGTCACCCTGCGCCAGGCGGAGCCGGGGGACCGGGTCGGCACGGTCGTCCAGCACGATCTGATCGGCAACACCTGCACGGACGTACTCACCCTCAAGTCGGCCTCGGCCAAGGAGCTGGTCGCGACCGGCAAGGGCGCCAAGAGCAACGGCGCCCAGTGCGCGCAGACGCCCCACACGGTCACCCTGCGCCTCGACGGCAAGGCCCTCAAGTACACCTCGGACGACCCGGACGCGGGGGACCCGAAGGCACGGCTCTCCCGAATCGACTGAGCAACGCCCCTGCCACGCCGCGCCGGGACGCGCCGGGGCGATCTCGCCCCGGCAACCCCCTCGGAACCGCCCCCCTACAACGGAGTCGTCAGCGTGGCCAGTTCCCCGTTGCCCAGATGCAGCATCCCCTTGCCCGGCGTCACCGGCCCGCCGACCACGCTGCGCGAGATCCGTAGGCCGATCAGGTCGCCGCTGGAGCTGTCCTGGGGGGAGAGCAGGATGCCCCGGCGGCCCTTCTTCGCGTCGACCTGCCAGCCCGAGAAGCCGCTGCACACGTCCTCCTCGTCGCCGGCGAGCACCATCGCGAGGCCGAGGTCCGCGCCGCGCTGGATGATCCGCTTGAAGTGGCTCGCGGCATCCGCGTCCTCCAGGATCTCGGCGTCGTCGATCAGTACGACGACCGGGTCGTCCGGCGACGCGTCCGCCTCGTCGATCAGCTCCTCGAACTCGTCCTCGTCGATGTCGTCACCGGTGAAGACCTTCAACACGCCCTCCTGGCCCTCCAGTTCGCGGAGGGGCGACTGGCGCGGGGCCGCGACGACGAGACGTACGCCCTGGGCGCGGAACGAGCGCGCCATGTTCAGCAGCACCGTGGAGCGGCCCGACTTCGCGGGGCCCGCGATGACGAACGCGGGCACGCCCTGCGCGAGGTCGGGGCCGTGGCCCATGACCTCGTCGCCGCCGATGCCCACCAGCGCCCACAGCTTGGAACGCGAGGCCTCCGGGTCGCGCAGCTCCCACGCCTCCTCGAAGGAGATACGGCTCGGCAGCGTATCGACCCGGAACGGCCTGCGGTGGCGCGGCACATTTGCGTCGCGAGCCGCGGCCCGCTCACCGATCGCGGCGATCGCCGCGGCCTGCCCCTGACCCGTGGAGTCCTCGGAGAGCAGCGCGAACTGCGTCTCCGTACCCGACTCGTTCTTGAAGGCGCGCCCCGGCGCGATCTCCTCGGGGACCTTGCGCGCGGGAATGCCGAGCATCGAGAAGTCGGAGCGGTCCGCGAGGCGCAGACCGTACTTGTCCTCGGTGAGCGAGGAGATCCGGCCCACCAGGATCTGCCGGTCACCGGTCATCACCATGTGGATGCCGACGCTCGCGCCCTCGCGCATGATCGTGGTGATCTCGTCGGTGAGCGAACCGTGGTCGATCTCGCCGAGCGTGGGCAGCCAGCCCTCCCAGCGGTCGAGCAGGACGACGAGGTGCGGCAGGCGCTCGTCCTCGGCGGCGTCGGCCCGCTGCTCGCCGATGTCCGCGTATCCCTTGTCGGCCAACAGGTCCTGGCGCCGCGTGAGTTCACCCTTGAGCCGGTTGATGAGGCGCACGACGCGCTCGGTCTGGTTGCGGCCGACGACCGCACCGCAGTGCGGCAGCCGGGTCAGGGCGTTGAGCGCGCCGTTGCCGCAGTCGATGCCGTACAGATGGACGTCGGCGGAGGAGTGCGTACGCGCAAGCGAGCCCGCGATCGTGCGGAGCACCTGCGAGCGGCCGGAGCGCGGGGCGCCGCCGATCATCAGGTGGCCGAAGGTCGCGAAGTCGACGACGACCGGGCGGCGCGCCTGGTCGGCGGGCAGGTCCTCGATGCCGTACGCGGCGGGCGTGAGCGAGCCGGGTGCCGTGCGGGGCGCGGGGGCCGGGATCTCGTCGAGCAGCAGCGTCTCGCCGAGGGCGGGCAGCCACGGGCTGTGCTGGGCGGGGATGCCAAGGGCGTGGTTGGCCTCGATGACCGTGTCGACCAGGACCTTCAGGTCGGTGATCTCCTCCTCCTCGCGGGCCTCGGCCTTCGGCTTCACCAGCGAGGCGCGGCCCAGCGCGGCCCAGTCCAGGGCGTCGACCCAGGGCGCGAGGGCCCTCGGGTCGGCGGCGCCGGGGCGGCGGCCACCGACGCGTCCCGACTGGAAGGGCACCAGGGAGGCGTGGCCCAGACGTACGTACGCACGACCCGGGGTGTTCTTGGAGATGTGCCCGGCCTCGGGCGAGTCGATGACGTCGCTGGACTCGCCGCCGTCGGTCACGCGCAGCGCGATGCGGAGGTTGGTGTTGGCGCGGATCTCGGGGGAGACCACACCGGAGGGCCGCTGGGTGGCGAGCAGCAGGTGGATGCCGAGCGAACGGCCTCGCTGGGCGATGTTGACGAGGCCCGTCACGAAGTCGGGCAGGTCGCGCACCATCGAGGCGAACTCGTCGATGACGATGAGGAGCCGGGGCACGGGCGGGTGCGACGGATCGCGCCGGACGAGGTCCTGGTAGTCCTCGATGTCCTTGGCGTCGGCGTCGGCGAGGATGTGCTCGCGCCGCTTCAGCTCGGCGCCCAGCGACTCCAGGGCGCGCTCCACGAGGTGCGCGTCGAGGTCGGTGACCATGCCGACCGTGTGCGGCAGCTTCACACAGTCCTTGAACGCGGAACCGCCCTTGTAGTCCACGAGGACGAAGGTCATGTTCTCGGGCGTATTGGCCACGGCGAGGGCGGCCACGATCGTCTGCAGCAGCTCCGACTTACCGGAACCGGTGGTACCGGCGATCAGACCGTGCGGGCCGTCCTTGCGCATGTCGATGCCGAACGGACCGTCGTACGACTCACCGATGACCGCCATCGTCGACTGCCCGCCCGCCTGCCAGCGGGCCGCGATCGCGCCGGGCGTCGGCGGCTCCAGCTCCAGCACGTCGAGGAGCCGGCTCGACGCGGGCAGCGCGGAGTCCTCGGTCTCCCCGCTGATGTCACGCAGCGGCGAGACGGCACGGGCCAGGCGCAGGCACCAGGAGGGGGAGACGAAGTCGGGGCGTACGTCCGTCAGACGCTCGGCGCCCGTCATCTCCACGCGCAGCCGCAGCTCACGCGGGGCGTTCTCCTGGGCGGGGTCGGAGGCGGTCCGGTGCCAGGCCTGGAAGGACGGGAAGCCGCCGCCGGGGGGCGGCTGCGGCACGCCGTACTGCGCCTGCGGCTGCGCTTGCGGCTGGGGTGCGTGGCCCGCCCTGCCGTCCAGCTCCCGGGGCTTCGGCTCGGCGACGACGAAGGCCTGGCACTCGCCGGGCAGAAACCGTTCCTCGGTGTCGAGGCAGAGCGCGAACATCCGCACGGCGGGCCCCTCGCGCAGCAGCCGTACGACACCGGGAAGGGACCGCAGCCGCCGGGACCCGTCCCACACCACGACGATGTCGGGGTCGGAGAAGGCGGCGCCCTGGCCCTTGTTCTCCTCCATCGCCTTCACGCGCGCGTCGAGGATCTGGGTCAGCTCACCGATGCGGGCACCGACGGTCTCGGCGTCCGTGCCGATGAGTACGTTGATGTCCTGGCCGCCCGACGGCCTGGCGTGCGGCAGCCAGCGCACCCAGTCCCAGGTCTCCTTCGCGGTGTTCTCGGTGAGGACGTAGAACTGTACGTCCATCGGGCTGTGCAGCGTCGCGGCCTGCGCCACCGCCCAGCGGCCGAGCGCGGTCGCGGAGTCGTCCGGACCCGCGATACCGATGACGCCGAGGCCCTTCAGGGGCAGCGCGACGGGCGCGTCCTCTATGTGCCAGGTCACCTGCCGCCGGTGGTCGTCCTTCTCCGGGTCGTCGAGGACGACCTCGGAGGGCAGCCGTCCGGTACCGACTCGGATCAGCAGGTGGTCGGCGTCGGTCCGGCGCCGCTCCCACAGGCGGGTGCGGGGCCCGGTGCCGAGCGCGAGGACGGTCGCGGGGTCGGGGATGGCGTGGCGCCGGTCCATCCGCTCGGCGACCAGGGCGTCCTGGGCGTCCTTCTCGATCCGCGCCTTGGTCTCCTCGTACTCCCTGACCTGCTTCGCATGGGACTTGCGCCCGTGCTTCTTGTCCATGAAGTAGTTGCCGAAGAGCATGATGGGGCTGAGCCCCGCCATGATCAGGTAGTACCAGCGATTGAAGATCATCGCGGCGACGACGGCACCGACGAGCGGGAAGAGCGCCATCAGCCAGGGCAGCGGCCGCGCCTCGAACTCGCGGGGCGGGGACGGCAGCCGGAAGGTGGTCTGCCGCTCGGGCGGCCGGAGCCGAGGGGGCCGGTTGTAGTCGAGGCCGGCGCCGTCCTCGGACCACTTGAGGGCGGCGTTCGGGGGTGTGTAGCGGGCGAGTTCGAGGAGGGTGTTGCCGAGGGCGAGCTGGGCGCCGAGGGGCCACTGGACGGTGTCGCGCCGGGGTCCGCGGGCGTGGCCGCCGGCCCGCCGCTGCTGCTTCTCGCGCTTGGCACGGGCCTTGGCCCGCTTCTTGCGCGCCTTCTCCCGCTTCTTCCGGGCCTTCTCCCGCTCCTTGGCGAGCTTCTCGGCGTCGCGGGGGCTGCCGGAGGCCCGCCCGATCCCACCACCTGCCCTCCCTGCACCCCCCGTCCCTTCTATCCCCTCTATCTCCTCGGGCTCCTCGGGCTCCTCGCCGAAGGGGGTGCCGTCGAGGGTGACGCCTTCCTTGTCCTTCTCCTCCCCGTGGAGGGTGACTTGGCAGGTGCCATCGGTTGCAACTGACAACGTGAGGGCGCGGGATGCCATCTCGGGATCATCGATCCGGATGTACGAGGCGGCTCCGCTGCCGATGTCGTACCGCCCGATGCCGAGCCGGTGCACGGCGCCGGCGGTCGGCCCGCCGGCGACGCGCAGCTCGACGAGGCCGGAGGGTTCGCCGGGCAGGCAGCCGGCGGGGTCGTCGAGGCTGACGACGGCGCCTTCGCGCAGCGGCGAGGTGACGACGGTGGCGGTGGGATCGACGGCGTACCCGTCCACGTAGATCGTCGGGCCGCCGCCGGCGCCGGAGTGCGGACCCTGCCCGATCGGAATGATCTGCGCACCGCTGTGGCCGACCTGCCGGGCCAGTTCCACCGCGATGTCCCGCACGGTGGACTCGGGATCGGCATCGAGGACCACGTCGGCGGAGCCCCCGCCGAACGGATCGACGACGGTCAGAGTCAGGCGCACGACGGTCCTCCCCGGAGCTGGACAATGGGCCTGACGATATCCGCTCCACCCTTCCCACAGGCAACGCCCTGTGCACAGTCTCACCGCGCGGCCGCGGGTGCTCTCACCGCGCGGCCGCGGGTGCTCTCATAGCAGACCTGTGACTCGACCGGACTGGGATCCCATCCGCCCCACCCGTAAGCTGCTGGCGCAAGAGCGGACGATCACACCATCCGCTCAACGGGAGCCACGGGGGTTGGCCCTGCGGCCAGTTGATGAGGAGAGAGCCACATGGCCAAGGACCTTGATGTCACATATCAGGACATGCGCGACGCGGCCAAGCACGTGGTCAAGGAGAAGGACAAGCTCAACGAGAAGCTGGACGGCCTGAAGAAGTACATCAAGAACCTCGTCGAGACGGGCTTCGTCACCAAGAGCGCCTCGAAGGCGTTCGACGAGAATTTCGACGAGTTCGTCGAGGGCGCGAAGAAGACCCTCGAGGGCCTTGACGGCATGGGCGACTACCTGACCAACGCGGCGGACAAGTACGAGCAGATCGATGATGAGCTGGGGCGGGCGGCGAAGAAGTAACACCCGCGCCGTGTGCCAGGGGGTGCGGGCGATCAGCGCTCGCTGTCGCGCCACCCCCGTCGCACGGACGGGCGCGGGGCCCACCGCTTCCGGGCACTACTCGTCGAGGTTGATGAAGAGGCTCCGCGCGAAGTCGTCGAACTCGTCGATGTTCGAGGTGATCCAGCCGATGTCCTCGCCGAGAGTCCGTACGATCACGTCGATGCCCAGGGACTCGAGGCGCCAGGCGTAGTTCACCGATACGCACATCGCTTCGGCCTTGGCGGCGACGAAGTAGCGGATCGACCGCTTGCCTCGGCCCAGGCGTTCCGTGTCGAAGTCGATGACCTCGGGCTCCCGCATGGCGCCCGGCTCGTCCTTCTGGACGAGTTCGTCCAAGGTCTCCTCGACGTCGCCCTCACTCGGGCCCGCGTGCACGAGGAAGGTCAGGAACTCGCGTCGCGGGTCGGGGACGTAGAGGAAGACCTGGTGCACAGACACCGTCTGGGGAAGGAGTTCGGCCACCGAGTCGAGTTCGAAGGCCAACATCTTGACCTCCTTCTCCTTGTCGTCCGGCTCGTCGTCGACGAGCGCCCAGAGCAGCTCCGAGGTCCGCCGCGCCCACTTCTTGCGCCGCCGCGCGGCGCCCCATCCGTTGCCGAGGACGGGCATGGCGGGCCAGACGGTGGCGTCGCTGTCCGTGTCGAGGGAAAAGATGACGGTCACTCGGTCCTCCAGCGGAACGTGGTCATGACGGCATCGAAGAGCTCGACGAGGATCTCGGTGAAATCGCTTTCGGGGTCTCCGTCCCCGACTGTGCTGAAGCTGACGACGACCCATCCGGCGTCCCCATCGGACGACGGTACCTGCACGACGTAGTCGACGTGCTTGGACGGCGCCTCGGCGCCCTTCTCCGGGGCGGCGGGCATCGTGCGCTCCTTGCGCATCCCCGGCGCTCCGTCCACCTCCGTCGGCTCGGCGTCATCGGACTCAGTGATCAGCTGGATCATTACGTCCTGTCGGGCGACCCCGTCACGCAGCGCGGTGTCGACCTTGGCCACGATGATGGAGGCGGCCACGAGATACCCGTGCATGGGTTCCGTCGGCAGGTACAGATCCACGCCGTCGCGTTGCCGCGCCTCCTTCACCGAGGAGTTCAGCCGCCGGTACAGCTCCATCCGCGCTTCGGCCACCTGATCCTTGGGCAGCTCTCGGGCGACTCGCTCGGCGGCCTCGTCGACGATCTTCTTGATCGCGTCCTGGGTCCCCTCTCGCAGGGGCACCCGCGTCCACCCTGGCGGAATGACAAGGGTGTAGCCGAACGCGTTCTTGGTGTCAGCCGGCGCCATCGTGGCGGCTCCTTCGGTCGAGCGCCCTGCACACGAACGTGGTGGCACCGGGCAGAAGAGGGCTGATGAGGACCGCGGGGTGGTGATGCATCAGCAGGAACAGAGGAGCGAACTGGGCGAGACCGCCACCGACGAAGTAGAGGACGAACTCACGTCGCCATCGGCCTCGGTTGTGCAGCACGACGACACCAACGGACAGTGCGACGACCGCCAGCAATGGCAGCGTCTGGCCCGGGAGGCGGAATGCGGCCCTGATCGATTTCGGCAGGGCGCCGGAGTTGATAAGCGCTCCACCGATGATGGCGACGACAAGAACGGCGAGCGGAGTCACGATGGCGATCCGCGCGTTCTGAATCACCTTCCGATCCTCGGCGGAGAGATCGCCTGCCGCGCCGGCTGCTCCGTTGTGCACCATGTACGTGGCTCCTGCGTCTGTACGTCGTGTCCCGCGGGGACGGTCGTCTCACCAGGCGGACTGGGCCTGCGTCACGCCGTTGTTCCCCTTGAAGTCGTTGTAGGCGTCCCAACTGGGCTTGTGCGGAACGCCGAGCCCGTCACTCACGGCGTTCAGTGAATCATTGTCGCCCAGCAGCTTGTCGCCCCAGTCGACGGCCGTACCGGCATAGGTCGAGCCCACGGCGGTGCCGTAGGCGAGGGTTCCGCCCACCTTGGCTCCGGGGGAGATTCCTTCGCCGAAGAGCCGCCTGTTCGTGCTGATCCCCTTGCGCAGGGCGGCGAGATCGCCGTCTCCGAGGTGGGCTGCCTGAGACCACTTGCTGGGTGGTGGCATTTCGTCGGCGACCTTTCCCGCGCGTCCAGCGAGTCCCTTGCGCAGAGCGGTCATCTCCTGCCGGATGGCCGCCTTCGCGGTGTCGTCGGTCGCATTCGCCAGCCGATTGGCCAACTGGTTGCGCAGGGACTTGGTCTCCGCGAGCCCTTGCTTGAGCTTGGTCACCCGCTGCACGGTGGATGCCGCACGCGTCGACTTGCTCGCGGCTTTGAGCCCGATCATGGCACCACGGCCGAGTCCCATGGTGAGCAACCCGAAGGCGTCGAACGCGACATCCATCCATGTGGCCTTGCCGGCCGCCACGAGCAGCATGCGGCCGAGTACGACCGCCACGCCCAGGCCGATGACGAGGAGATTGAGACCTGGTACGAAGATCGCGGCGATGGCCAGCGCTGTGCCCACCCAACTGAGGACGTCGAGAAAGAGCTTGAAACCGTCCGCGTGTTCCTTGGCCCAGCCGACCAGGTCGTCCCAGGTGCTGTCCTCCACCGCGTCGTCGATCGCCTCAAGAATATTCCTGCGAACCGTCAGCGCGTGACTGTGGAAATGCGAGGTGGCTTTGAAGAGCTGCTTCTTCGCCTCCTTGACCGCGTCCTCGTCCTTCTCGTCGGCTTGCGCCTTGTCCCGCGCCTTCTTGGCAAGGTTCTGGGCGTGTTCCAATTCCTTGGCCCAGGTTTTCAGGTGACCCGATACCTTCTCGTACCGGCCCTTTGTCTTGTCGAAGCGTCCGGCGAGTTCTTCGGACTCCTCCTTCAAGCTCTTCGCGTACTTGCCCTTGATGTTGTCGTCGTCGCCGAGCTGGCGAAGCTTCTTGACCTGGCGCGACAGGGTTTCCGCGATGTCCGAGAGCCGCTTCGCCTCCGCACGGATCGCGACCGGGTCGCCGGGGGTCGGGTCGGATTCAGCGATGGGGGACCAGTCGACCGGACGGCCAGCCACGCGAGTTCTCCCTTGCCTCATGCTTCTCTTGCGTGCGCAGCCTCATCGCTGCACCCTTATTACTTCTTCTTACGCTTGTTTGCTTCAGCCAGTTCTTTGTCGAGCTTCTCGAAGTTCTCGATCGACTGCTCGACCAGTTTCCCGACCTTCTCGATGTTTCCGAGCAGCTCTTTTCGGTGGTCGTCCCAGTTCGTGGTGAACTCGTCCATGGCGCCGGCGACGTACGGAGATCCATACTCGTCCCGCATGTCCTCCTGGTGCCCAGAGCACCCCTTGAACTCTTTGCGGACCGTCCCGAGGTCCTTCTTGATCGTGTAGAGGTACTCGTAGTCCACCCCGAGGTCGGTCACGGGAGTCTCCTCGCGTCTTATCTGTCCAGTGGGCCGACGTTATCCAGCCGGACCAGGAGGTCTCCAGCGCTGATATCAGGGCAAGTTGTTGCATTCCGGAGGACTGTCATCGTGTTGTGACGCGAAGAGGGAGGGCGCGGGATCAACGGTTGATGGACTGCACTTCCTCGACCGTGATCTCCTGCACGACCTCGATCGTGCCGTCAGGCATGTCGACCGGGCCGGTCTGGCCCGTGCCGGTCCAGCTGATCTCCCAGGTGAGGGCCGCCTTCAAGGGGAAGGTGCCGCCGTTCGAGGAGCGGTTGTAGATGATGCCGCAGGGCGGGGTCTCCTTGGACTTGCCCTTTGCGTACGGCTCGCCGATCTTGCCGTCGACTATGGGGCATTCACCGCCGGCCGGGAGCATGGTGGCGTCCTCGGTGCCCGGGTTCAGGGTGAGGGACTTGGGCTTGGCGGTGGTCGTCGCGCTGATGCTGAAGCCGGGGACGTCGATCGCCGCGGTGGCCCGCACCTCGTCGAAGGCCGCCTTGTCGAGCCAGGCCCAGGTGGGCAGGTTCACCTTCGTGGTGTTCTCCGGCGCGAGGGAGACCTTCGTCTTGGGCAGCCGCATGCGCTGGTAGGCCAGATCGGCGAGCATCTCCGGCTTGATGGCCTCCTCGTACTGCGGCGGCGGGGCCTCGCCCTCGTCGACCCAGAAGGGGATGTCGTTGCACGAGCTGCGCTTGAGGATGTCCGGCTCGTTGGGGTTCTCGACGGCGGCCCAGAACATCCCCTTGCCGTCCTTGTCGACGTTGTAGTCCTTGTAGCCGGGGGTGTCGGTCCAGCCGTAGTCGTCCTCGTAGTGCCGCCGCATTTGGTCGAGCGCCGCGCCCGCGTGACCGGCCATGCCCGGCGCGCTCATGGAGTCCTTCAGCTCCTTGGACATCTTCTTCTTGAAGTCCTTGGCACCGAGGTAGGGCGCGTACCAGCAGGGCGGGGGATTCCAGGTGACGTCGGAGGAGGCGACGTTTCCGGGGCTGCCGTTGTCGGTGACGGCGCCGGTGTATTTGATCCGTGCGGCGGCGTAGATGCTGGTTCCGTCGGTGCCGCCCTTCTCCTCGGCAGTGGCGCCCTTGCCGGAGCCGACCGGCTTCGCCGCGTAGGCGGATTCCGTGAGGACGAGGGCGCTCAGTGCGAGCGTCAGAGCCGTGGTGCTGAGGACAGTACGCCGGGTTCTGTTCACTGGCACTTCTCCGCCTCTGTCTCGACGAACACCTTTGATGCCTGCCACAAGCCGTTGCCCGTCGGGAACTTGACCATGATGAGCTTGAAATGGTCGAAGTCCTTGATGCTCTTCTCGGTCTTCAGGAGCTTCCCGGACTTGATCTCCCTGCCGTAGAACTTGCCCGAGTCAGCACAGAAGGCGACCTCTACCGAACCGCCGTTGGGAGCGGACCGAGTGGTGGCCTGGTAGTGACGCAACGTGCCGGTTGCCGTCCACCCGCCCTTGATCCACTCATTGATCTGCACCTTCGCGTAGTGCAGGCCGTCGCCGGTGGAGTAGGCGCTCACCGCTGCCTCCTTCGACGTGCGCTTGTCGACGCCCCGATAGATCGCCCGCATGAAATTCGCCGCGTCGCTCATCGCGGCCGCCTCGTCCTTGTCCTTCGGCTTGTTCCAGTCGAAGACCAGGTTCATGTCCTTGGGCAGGGAGACGTCCACACCGTCCGGCTTGTCCTCCGCGGGCGCGGCCGACGGCGACGTCGACTTCTTCGGCTTCGCCGGGTCCTGGTCGGCACCGGCGATCTTGTCGTTGTCCTTGGATGTGTCGTCGTCCCCGCTGCCGCAGCCCGTCAGGAGCAGGGCTGCGGTCGCGGCGAGCGCGGCGGTGACGGGCAGGGTGCGGCGGTTCACGGTCGGCTCCCGGTGGGGCGAGGATGTCTCCAACGGGCCGACGTTATCTATGGGGTTGGTGGTTCCGCCAGGGTCGATAGTGGGGCAAGGTGTGCCATCCCGGCGGACTGTCATCGTGTCGTGACGCGAACGGTACGGGCCTGCCCGGGCGATCTAGGAAGGGGCCCACACGCTCAGAGACCGGGCGAGTTCCTCAAGGGCGTCGGCGGCCCTCATCAGATGTGCGATGTCGTCCGTGGCCGTCCAGACGACCACGTCCGCCGCGTGCTCCTCGACTCGCCAGGCGTAGCGGACACAGGCCAGCAAGTGCGGTGAGCCTTCCTGGGGGACGTAACGGAACGTGGTCATACCCTTGCCGAGCTTTTCGGACATGACGGGCTTCACGACGGGAGGCTCTACGGCCATTGGATCGTCCGCCCGGGTCAGCTCGCGGAGGGCCTCTTCGCTGGATCCCGACGCGGGACCGATCGCTGCGCAGACGGGGAGTGGCATGTCGGCGGGGTGGTCGACGTGGAGGAATACCCAGTGGTCGGAGCCGGGCGGGGCGAAGGCCTCGATGCTGCGTTCCAGGGTGCCGGTGACGAAGTCGACACCGTTGGGGCCGGGGTCCAGGTCGCTGTCCTGCCACAGGTCCTCGGCGACTTCACGGGACCAGGCGGCGATGTCGTCCCACTCGGCGAAGGGGGCGGCGAGGCCGGAGCGAGGCGGGACGATGATCCACGGGTCGGGATCGATGTCCCCGATGTCGATGAGGCTCCAGAAGTAGCTCTTTGTCACAGCGGTCACCCTCGGATCCAGCGAAAGTTGGCCATCACGGCGTCGAACCATTCGACGAGGGCGTCGGCCAATTCATCCCGGGGGTCCCCGCCGCCGACGGTCGAGAAGGCGGCGACGAACCAACGGTCAGGGTCGTCAGGAACGGACACGATGTACTCGACGCGCCTGGACGGGAGGTCGGCGCCGTTCTTCGCAGCAGCCTTCGACACGTGCTCCCGGCGTACGGCCAGTGCGTCGTCGATCTCGCCGGAACTCAGGTCGGCGTCCTCCACGCCGTCTCTGGCGAGCAACTGAACCGCTACTTCGGCGGGTTCTGATGCGCCCTGCGGGCGACCGGACGGTCTGGGCACGAGGGACTCGGACACGAGGATCGACGCGCCGAGATTGAAGTCTCCGCCCATGGGCTTCACCGGCAGGTAGAGGTCCAGGGCTTTGGTCTTCTGGGCGTGGGCGATGGATGCGCGGAAGCGACGTTCCAGCTCGCGCTTGTACGGGTTGACCTTATCCGTCGGGGCATCGGAGGGGATCCGGGCATACGCGTCGGCCAGGATGCTGCGGACCGCCTCCTCCGTGCCGTGGCGGAGGGGGACCTGAGCCCATTCGGAGGGGAGGAGGATGCGGTAGCCGGTCACCGGCGGGTGTGCGGCGTCGGAGGTGGGGGCGTCTACTGCCCCACCCGTCGGATTGGTCTGTTCAGGCAGCACGAAGTCGTTCCTTGCGGTTGAGATGCCACATCGCGGCGAAGCCGGCCAGGCAGATGCCTACCGCAGTCCACAGGAGCCAGGAACCGAGACCGATGGCTCCGAGTACGGCGTAGAAGGCGTAGATGCCGAGCGTCCCCGTGATCATGACCCGTTCGCCCGACAACTCGGCCCAGTCGTCGGGGTGCCGGGCCAGGCAGATCAAAATCACCGGGGATGTGGCACACAGTGTCCACTCCCACGTGGGCATCGGCAGGACTGCTTCCCCCAGAAAGTCCTTGGTCGCCGGGCCGGCGAAGCACCGCAGGAGGGCCAGTACCAGGACGATCTTCATCAGGAAGAGCAGCCTGTACGGGTTCGCACGCCACCGCCGGGGATGGAACTGCGTTTCGGAGCTTTCCGTCATCAGGGTCGTCCTCTCACCATCGTGATCCCACGGGTGTGGTCATACGGTCCTTCATGCGGCTGTACTCGCCGCCTGAGATTCCGTCACCGGACTTGTCGCCGACATCCAGCGTGGTACCTACCATCCACGACCCACGAAGGGCGTTCTTTTGACGCTCGGCCTCGCGGGCGTTGTCCGCGAGTTCGGTGTTGTCCGGGTACTGGTCGCGCCACTTCTTGATGTCCTTCATCTGGCGGCCGAGCTGTGCATCCCCCAGAGCGTCCGTCTTCTCCCGCGTGGTGATTTGCGGCAACTCGGCATCACGTACCTCGTTTGCCGCCTTCTTACCCTGCGCCCGGCTCCTGGCAAGCTGGTTCAGATTGCGGGCATTGGCCTTCTTCCGCGCGTTCCCAGACCTGCCGCCACCCTTCTTGGATTTCGCCACCGAGCTTGCTCTGGAACCCGCGGTCTTCGATGCGCTCTCGGCTCGCCTGGCCGTGCCGGCCACATTGGAAGCCGTCTTGCGGGAGCTATTCTGTAGAGCTTTGATCGCCTTGGCCGCCTTGACGCCATTGCGCGCCATCTTCAGCGCGCCGACGTCCATGAGGACGTCGAACCAAGAGCCGTTCCCTGTCGCTGCTTGTACCAGATGAATGGCGGCGACGCCGATGGTCAGGGCGAGAGCGAGGACGCCGAGAGCGGGGAAGAACATGGCCGCCACGCCCACCGCTGTGGCAGCCCAACTCATGGCATCGGCGAGGGTGCCGAGCCAATCCGCGTCTCCGACCCATGCCTTGAAGTCATTCCACCAACTGTCCTTCATGTCGTCGTCGATGGACTTTCGGATCTTGCCGGCATAGTGGCCCGCCCGCTCCTTGTAATCCCCAACCGCGGAGTTGAGCCGGCCTCGAGCATCCTCCAGGTCCTCCTTGGCCTTCTTGAGTGCGGGATCCTCGGCGTCGGAGTCCTTGTCGCCCTTCTTTTCCTTGTCACCCCCCTCGTCCTTCTTCGCGGTGTCCGACTTGTTCCCGTGGGCGTCGATGACGCGCTGGGCTTCCTTGGCGTCGTCGAGGGCCTTGTCCGCGCGCTTCTGGAAGCCCTCGAGGTCGTCGGCCCAACCGGAGAGGTGGCCCTTGACCTCGCGGTAGCGGTCCTCCGCCTCGTCGAGCTTGCGGCCGAGACCCCGGGCATCCTCGGCGAGCTTGTCGGCGTACTGGCCCTTGAGATTGTCGGCATCGGCCATCGCGTTGAGCGCCGCGGCCTGGGTGCGCAGGTACTCGGCGATCTTCTTCATGTGCTTGACCTGGCCGCGGACTCCCTCCGGGTCACCCGGTACGGGGTCGCTTTCACGCAGAGGTTGCCAGTCCTTGGGGCGCGCCATTTCCATATCCCCCGATGAGAATCGTGCTTCGCTTACTTCTTCTTGCCAGGCTTCGCCAGTTGATCGTCAAGCTTCTTGAAGGCGTCCCGCGTGCCCTCCACCATCTTTCCGATCTCACCGAGAGACTCGACCAGACGCTTACGGTTCTTGTCCCAGTTGTCGACGAAGTCGCCCATGGCATCCTTGATATCGGAGGCGCCGACCGCCGACTTGACGTCGTCTTTCCATTCATCGAGATTCTTGAATTCGGTCTCGATAGCGCTGAGTTGGCTTGCCGACTTGTTGAGCAACTGAAAGTCGACGATCAGGTCTGACTTGGACATGTCCCTACACCAGCTTCGCGTTCTGTGCGTCCATCACGGCCGTCGCGATCTCCGGGTTACCGGGCCTGGCCTGGGTGAAGGCCATGGCGTCCACCGCGTAGTAGAGCGCGAGTGTGTCGCCGTAGCGGACCGTCCGGGCGCGCAAGGTGTGCGTGACGTTCTCGAACTTCGTCGTCACGTTGAAGGCGACGGACTCGTCCGCGCCCTTCGGCGTGGGGGCCGTCTCCGCGGTGACGGAGGAGTACGGGGAGGTGGTGCGGCCCGCCTTGGCCGTGAAGCCGTTACCGCAGGAGCCGATCGCCTTGGAGAGCTCGGCCAGCGTGGCCTTCGCCTCCCCGCGCTCGTACGCGGAGAGCGTCACGTACGTGAATACGCCGGGGCCTTTCGCCCCTGCGGCGACGCGGGTCAGGTCGGCCTTCGGGGAGCCGAGCGGGAGCTGGTTCGTCGCGTACGCGATGGGGGCGCAGACGGCCTTGTCGAGCTTGACGTTGTCCTGGGACGTGGCGAACACGTACTTCTCTTGAGGTTCCCTGACCGTGAACCCTTTGACCTCGCTCTTGGAGAGAACGGCGCTCTTCAGCTCGGCGGCCGGGTCCGAAGTCTTCTCCGGTGCGGCGGAGGCGTCGGGCTTGCCCTTCGAGTCGCCGGAGGAACCCGAGTCCGAGTCGGACCCAGAGCCTCCACAGGCGCCCAGGGCCAGCGCGGAAACGAGGGTGAGAACGGGCACGGCCAGGGCAGTGCGGGTCCGCTTCACGAGGGCTCCTGTCTATGGGCCCTGCCTGTCCCGGCTCAAGTCCGGGGACAGCAGGAGTGGTTCCTGGACGGTGTGGTGCGTGCGTCCGCGGCACTTTACTGTGCCCTTCGCAGCGGTGAAACAGGTGGCTTGGAGCCCTCCCACCCCAGGCTGACGGCTTGGTGGTGCGCCCGTTGCTGGTAGATCTGGGCAGCCCGCGGTGACAGCACGGGGCGGTACGCGCTCGGCCGCGCCGGGCTCGGCATGATGGCCCGATGCCCGACGAAACCAGCACCCCCGCCTCTAGCACCCCCG
>NZ_WMBF01000121.1:0-15873 GCF_019400875.1 Streptomyces anatolicus
TGACCGAATAGAGCGGCCGCTCTCCCGACGGCCGACCGCACAGCCCGTGCCGGGTCAGGCCCCGGGCCGCACCTCGCCCCGCCGATGGACCCGCCGCGCCAGCACCCCGCCGAGGAACCCCGAGACCAGACCCCAGGCAACGGCCAGGAGCAGCGCCTTCCAGAGATGCGGCCGCAGCTCCACGAGGCCGGACAGGCCCCCGCCCAGATCCCCGATGCCGAGGAGCGAGAGCCCGTAGTGGGCCGACACGCCCGCCAGGAGACAGACGGCGAGCACGGTGAGGGCCAGCGCCACCGCCATGTGCACGGCGTGCTGCCAGGCCCGCATCCGTGCCGGGGAGCGGGCCGCCATCAGGAACGCCGCCGTCGGCACCAGGACCGCCGCGACGACCAGCAGCCACCACACCCGCCCGTCGTGCTCGGCGAGAGTGCGCAAACTGAGCGTGGAATCGGCCGGCGTACGCAGCACCTCGTCGAGGACCCGCGGCATGGGCAGCCCGAACGGCCCGTCGACCCGGCCCTCCCAGGACGCGCCGAGCCCCAGGGTGAAGGCGAGCCAGACGAGGTTGGGCAACCCGAGCAGCAGCACCGCGAACGTCTCGGCGGCATGGCCGCGTGTCGCCGCCACGACGAGGCCGGCGGCGAGCCCCAGGGCGGCGTACGCCAGCAGCAGGAACACCATGGCGTACGCCGCGGGACGCACCGATTCCTGGAAGCGCAGCAGGCGGGCGGGGAGCGGGGCGCCGCGGGAGACGGACAGTGCCACGACGAGGACGCCCGCGAGCCACAGCAGTCCGAAGACGAGGGTCAGCGGCACGTCCGTCCTGAATCCGACCTCGGGCGAGGAGTCCAGCAGATCGCCGATCTCCCCGGCGGGCCCGTCGCCGAGCGCGATCGCGAAGCGGTGCCGGGCCAGCAGGCCGAGGCCGGTGAGCAGCAGCAGCCACAGCACCGCGATCCGGGCGGCCCAGCCGGCGAGTTCCCGCACGTCGGCCACGGCCCGGTGCCGCAGCGGCCGGAGGAATCCGGCGGCGACCACCAGAGCGCCGACGAGGCTGACGGAGAGCGGGAGCACGGAGAGCCCCGCGTCCGTCTCGGCGATCATCCCGGCGTCGCCGGAGAGCCCGACGGAGCCGCCGACCGCCATTACGACGACGGCCGCGACGACACTCGGGAACGCCCCGCCGGGCAGGTCGGCGGCGCCCGCGGCCCACAGGCCGAGCCCGGCGACGACGGCCATGGCCGCCAAGGAGGCGAGCACGGCCGCAAAGGCATGGGGCCAGCCATGAGGGGCCCGTCGGTTCTGCCCCGCGCGTTGCGCCCCGGCCCGCCGCGGCGGTGTCTGCTCGCTCACGGTGCCACGCTAAGCAGCGCGGGACCGGTCCGCCTTTCGAGAGGGCCTTCGGGAGGGCTTACGGGAAGGCCGGCCGGCGTCGGCTTGCGGGCCCCCGGACGTCGGGGCACACAATAGGCGCGTACCGGGATAAAAGGTACGTCGCCGATCCCCCTACAGCCGATCCCCCTACACAGGGAAGTGTTCGTGAGCGTCGAACCGCCGTCGTCAGGACGCCCCACAGGACCCCCCTCGGGCCCGCTCTCGGGTCCTTCGCAGCCGAGCCCCTCGGGGCCGGGCGAGACCCAGGCGGGCGCGAGCCCCGCCGGCTCGACGCCGCCTCCGGGTGGCGCGCGGCCCTCGGGTCCGCCGAGCGGCGGCCCGCCGAGCGGTCCGGCCGGTGGCGGGGGCCGCAGCGGCGGGTCCGACGGCCCGGGCGGGGGCGGCCCCGGTGCCGGTCGCGGAGGAGGTCGCCCATGGTGGAAGTCGGCGCCCCGCGTCGCGGCGATCTCCGCCGCGCTGGTGGCCGCGGTGATCCTGGCCGTCGTCCTCACCCGCCCCGAGGGCTCGTCGGAGTCGGGCGGCGAGGTCCTCCTCCAGCCCGCGGGCAAGTCGGGGCCCGACCCCTTCACCCAGTCGACGGCCCGCGAGGGCTCCACGCCACCCTCCCCGAGCGAGCTGCCCACCTCGTCCGCCTCGGCCAACGTGACGCGCGGCGTCGACGGCGCGGCGCCCGGTCTCTACGGCGGGACGCGGAAGGTCGGCAGCTGTGACGTGGAGAAGCAGGTCGGCGCGCT
This sequence comes from Streptomyces anatolicus, assembly GCF_019400875.1. Taxonomy (NCBI): domain Bacteria; kingdom Bacillati; phylum Actinomycetota; class Actinomycetes; order Kitasatosporales; family Streptomycetaceae; genus Streptomyces; species Streptomyces anatolicus. The sequence continues at coordinate 2,130 of NZ_WMBF01000121.1, forward strand.
CCAGAAGGACCCGGCGAAGAACAAGGCGTTCGCCTCCGTCCTCGACATCGAACCGTCCGGCGTCCCCCGCTACCTGCGCTCGCTCACGCCCGTGCACCTGCGGCTGGACACCCGCGTGACCAACCACGGCTACCGCGACGGCCGTGCCACCGGCTACCAGGCCGTGCTGCAGACCGGCACCGCGGTACTGGTCGACGACCACGGCGTGCCGCGGGTGCGCTGCGCCTGCGGCAACCCGCTGCTGCCGCCCGTCGCGCAGAAGAGCACACCGCGGCAGACGGGCGACGCGTGGCCCGGGTACCGGTCCTCGAACGTCGTGGTCGTGGCGCCCGCCACCCAGGTCGTGAACCAGTTCGTCGTGTACGACCCGGACAGCGGTGACTGGTTCACCCGGGACAAGGGCGACACGGGCGCCGGCGACAAGAAGACGAAGCCTCCGGCGCCCAGGCCTCCCTCACGGCACCCGGGCACCCCGTCCCCCGACGAGTCGACCTCGACGGCCAGTACGCCACCGTGCGACGCGCGGTCCCCCGGGGCGCCCCCGGCAAGCTCGTGCCCGCCCTCGTCGGTCCTGCCACCCTCCTCGTCGGCGCCGCCCTCCTCGGCCGAGGAGGAATCGCCCGCGTCCGAGCCCGCACCGCCGCCGCCGTCCCCCGAGGCGGACGGGAGCCCGTGAGCGAACGGATGTCGCCGGGCCTGCGACGGCGGGACAGTACTCTCCTCGCATGACTGACAATGCGCTGCGTTCCGTCACCATCGAGCGGGCAGGCCCCGGCCGGTTCACCGCGACCAACACCCGGGGGAACACGCTGACCTTCGGCACCGGCGGGGGTGCCGACTTCACGCCGGTCGAGTTGTTCCTCGCGGCGATCGGCGGTTGCAGCGCGGCCGACGTGGAGGTCGCCACGAGCCGTCACGAGGAACCGGCCGCGTTCACCGTCACCGTGACCGGCACCAAGGTCGAGGACGAGGGCGGCAACCGGATGTCGGACCTCGGGGTCGCCTTCCACGTCACGTTCCCGGACAGCCCGTCGGGGGAGCGCGCCCGTACCATCCTGCCCCGGGCCGTGAAGGCGTCGCACGACCGGCTGTGCACGGTCAGCCGCACGGTCGAGGCGGGCACCCCGGTCACCGTGACCGTCTCCGACGGCACCGACGACGCCTGACACGCCGTCAGCCGGGGAGCTGGTTGATCAGTTGCCGCACCATTTCTCCGTAGGCCGGATCGGCGTAGTAGGAACTGTGCGCCAGCAGCGGAGCCACAGGGTAGCCATCGGTGGCCACGACCTGGTGCGGGTCACGAAGCTGGATCTCCGGTCCGATGGCGCGATACCAGACGCCAGGGCCCGCTGCGGTGCCGTACTTGTCGATCGCGGGCATGTTCCCGTCGATCGATTCCCAAGCGTCTTTCAGCGTCGGCCGCAGCCGCCCTGAGGCCGGGCGGGCGAGGACGGGACCGCCGAGGTAGTCGCTCCACCGGTGCAGGTTGAGCCAGCGCCCTTCGAGTTGCTTCTCGTACACGTCGCGCAACACGCGCTGCCCGAGGTACGCGGGGAACAGCCGTGAGTACGCCCACAAGAGCTGCGAACCGTGAGTCAGCAACGCCACCCGGGACAACGGCGGCTGCGCCCCTGGCGCCGGCTGCGGTGCTGTCTCGTCACCGACCCGGAGCACGGCGGCCACACAGATCACGCTGCCCTGACTGTGCCCGGAGAGAACGACTCCCCCGCCGCCGCCAGTCTTGTCCTGGACGCGCTTGGCCAGTGCCAGTACGGCCCGCCCGCCGTACGGGGGAGGCACGATGGGATGCGCCAGACGCGGCCAGAACGCCAGCAGGTCCCACACCACACCGACAGGGCGCTGCCACCGCGGATCACGGAAGGCTCGCATGCCGACGAACGCCAGTGCGGCTGCCAGTGCGGTGAGAGCCCAAGCTCCGACGTCATCGGCCAGTCCGAAGAACTTCACGTCGAACCAGACGCGGTCGTAGAGCAATTCCTGCACTCGCTGAAACAACGCATCGGACCGCGTCCATAGCGCATGCCCGGCGACGTACCCCTGAGCCAGCGAGAAGACGAAGCTGAAAGACGACAAGACCACCAGGACACAAGGCAGCCTGTACTTCAGGGAGGCCAGCCGCCATGCCTTGGCGATCTTCGACACGGTGCGCTTTGGCAGGTCCGCACATGGGACGCCCTTGTAGTCGTCTCTGATCCGACGGTCGAGAGGACGGCCCAACCCGGGGAAGCGATACCAGAAGACAAGGCAGAGCACGCACAGCAGGGCGGCGGCCACAAGGCCCGCCCACAGCAGAGCGGTGACATGGAATACGTCGGGCAGCACGAGCGGAGCCTGGTCCTCGCCGGGGTCCTCCTTCGGCTGTACGAGGTCGCCCAGCAGCCTGGACATCTGGATCGCCGAGCCGGCGGAGAAGCCGGTTCCCAGGAGAACGGCCAAGCTCGCCACAGTGGGGCAGGCCATGCCGCCCCACATCCGCCGGAAATGTCTCGGAGCGACATCCGGGATGAGGCGGCTCAGCAGGAACGTGATGCCCCCCAGAAGGAGCAGTAGGAGAGCAGCGGCCGCGTACAGAAGGTTGAGCACCCAGGTGAAGCCGCTGAGGTGGACAGGCAGCACACCTGTGCCCCGGGAGGAATAGTGCGGTCCGAAAAAGAAGGCGATCACCAATACGGCGAGCAGCACACCCCAAGCGAGCCAGCGGACCACGCGGAAGGCGCCCGGGATCTTGATGGCGTCACGGCCGGTGGGATCGGGCGTGAGCTGGTCGCCCTTGGGGTGGTAGCCCCATGCCGTCCAGCCGGCGCAGAGCAGTCCGATCAGCGCGGCGGCCCCGAACAGAGCCCGGAGAACCTCGTCCACCCACTTCTCACCGCCGACCAGCCCGGCGACCGGATCGCTCAGGGCGAAGGCGACGAGCATGGAAAGCAGGGCAACGCACGCGGTGGTGTGAAAGAGCCGCAGCATGGGCGCGCGGGGCGACACCGCCCAGAACTCCTTCTGAGCAAGGGCGCCCACACCGTCCAGCCACTCCATCGGTGGCTGCGTCGCGCCAAGTGCCTTGGTCACCGGGGGCGGATAGAGGTAGACCTGACGGCCGAACCGAACCAGCAGGGTGATCAGTACGACCGGCGGCGCGACGCCCATGACCATGCGCAGCCGCCAGCTCAAGGGTTGTGTGTCCGAGAAGGGCAGCCAGCTGTTGTCGGTGACGCAGCGGGTGCTGTTGCCGCATTGCCACGCGATGAGGTCGAGCGCGACGAAGGCGAGCGCCGCGGTGAGCAACAGGGTCAGTACGAGGCCGAGCAGCCGCAGCAGGACGTCGGCCGTTACACGCGCCCAGCGTTTCTGCTCTGTGTCCGCGACTCCGGGAGTCGTGACGGCCATGGGGAGGGTGTAGCGGGCCAGGTTGATCAGTCCGAACGGCGCGAGCAGCAGCCACATGGCTTTGGCGATCGACCCGGAGGTCATGTTCCCCCAGTGAAATGCCTCTCTCACGGGTGGTTCGGGCGGCGGCACCGAGCGCTGCAGAAATCGTGCGGTGTCATCGCCGTCGACCTGCCTGAGATCCACGACCTCCAGCAGGCTCTCCGGAGGCGTCCCACTGACGCCGTGCACGCGGATCTCCGTCACATCGGACATAGCGCCAGGATCGCGAGCCTGCCGGATTCCCGCCATTTTTCTCACCGGACTGCGACAGCTCAAGGAAAGGTCAGGCCTGACCTACCGACAGCTTGAGCAACGGGCCGCCGCTAAGGCGAAGTACTCGCCCGCAGCACTCTCGCCGATGTGCTGTCAGGCAAGGCCAGGCTCCCTGCTGATCTCGCACCGGCTCGGTGCCGTCAGGGACGCGGACCGGATCATCGTGCCGGCCGACGGCCGGATCACCGAGGAGGGCTCCCACGCCGAACTGCTCGACGAGGGCGGTACGTACGCCCGGCTCTTCACTGTCCAGGCCAACGGCTACCAGCACTGACGCCTTCCTCGCGTCCATGGCATCAGCGCCGGCCAAGAAGATGGCCGGGGTGTCGGCGTGGTCCTCGGGGTTAGACGTATGACAGTCATACGAAAACCGAGGAGTGCCGATGAGCTGCCCCTTTCACCAGGACCTGGTGACCCGAGAGGACGGACCCGCCCGGTCGCGGCTGTGCCGTCAGTTCCCCCCGAGTGAGCATGACGAGAGCCTGGTGGACGCGGCGCAGTGACCATTGCCGATGGGGTGTTCGCGTGGCTGGGAGTGGGGGCGTTGGTCGCCGCGGTGTTGCCCCGCGTAGTGGCGGGGCGGCCGGTGTCCTTGCCGGTGGTGTTCCTGGTGAGCGGCGTCGTCGTGTATGCGCTTCCGCTGCCGTTGCCGGTGGTCGACCCGGTGGAGCACCGGCTCGTGACGGAGCACGTCACCGAGGTCTGCGTCATCATCGCCCTGATGGGCGCCGGGCTGGCGCTCAACCGGCCTGTGGGCCGGCGCCTGTGGGCCTCGACCTGGCGTCTGCTGGGCATCACGATGCTGCTGACGGTCGTGGCGACCGCCGTAGTGGCGTGGTGGTTGCTGGACTGGCCGCCGGCCGCCGCGTTGCTGCTCGCGGCGGTCCTCGCGCCGACGGATCCCGTACTCGCGTCGGAGGTGCGGGTGGGGGAGCCCACCGAGGACAAGCACGACGAGGACGAGGTGCGCTTCGCCCTCACCAGCGAGGCGGGCCTCAACGACGGCCTGGCCTTCCCCCTCACGTACGCGGCGATCGCGCTGGCCGCCGCGGCGGGCAGTGGCTGGTCGGCTCAGTGGATCGGCGCGTGGGCGGCGCATGACGTCGCGTACAAGAGCGTTGTCGGCGTGCTGGGCGGGCTGCTGATCGGCAAGCTGCTGGGCTGGCTGTTCTTCCGGACCCGCTCCTCGGTGCTGCGGCTGGCCGATCACCGGGAGGGTTTCGTCGCGCTGGGCGCCACGTTCCTGGCGTACGGGGTCACCGAACTCGCCGGTGGCTACGGCTTTCTCGCCGTCTTCACCACCGCCTGCGCGGTCAGGGCGGCCGAGCGCGCCCACGGCTTCCACAACGTGCTGCACGACTTCGTGGAACAGGTCGAGCGACTGCTGACCGCGGTGCTGCTGTTCCTGCTGGGCGCGTTCATCGCACTGGGCGGTCTGGCACCGCTGACCTGGCAGGGCGCCGCGACCGGTCTGCTGCTTCTGCTGGTCGTCCGGCCGCTGGCCGGGTGGGCCGGGCTGCTGGGAGGCCGCTTGAGGGGCTGGGAGCGCTGGGTCGTGGCGGGCTACGGGATCCGCGGTATCGGCTCGCTGTACTACCTCGCCTACGCGCTCGGCCAGCAGGACTTCGCGGTTGCCGAGCGCGAGCTATGGGCGGTGGTGACGTTCACCGTGCTCGTATCGGTCGTGCTGCACGGCGTCACGGCGGGTCCAGTGGTGACGCGTCTGGACCGGCGCCGGCCCGCACCGCCCCCAGAACCAGAACCGGGGGAGAAGCGGAGGGCCGAGACAGCACGAGCCGAGGAAGCCCCACGTCCGGCCGTGGGACCCGAGTGGCGATAGGCCGAGGACACGCCGAGGACACGCCGAACATGGGTTCACCTTTACGCCACTCGGGTGCACCTGTGAGGTTTCCCGTCGCAGTCCCGGGCCTTCCCACTTGGATATCCGAGACGACCTGGGCAACTTGAGCAGCGTGGGCACCTTGGGCAGGGGGTGGCAAGTGAATCGGCAGGTGTACTTCGAATGCGTGTGCCCGGCACTGCCCGCAAAACCCCAGGCGGTCTCCATTCTGGACGCGCGCCATCACCCGGTGGGTTGCCTCGAGTACCAGGTCTGCCACGTGTGCCGCATCGGGTACGTGGCCAACATCGCCGTCGCCAGTCACTGGCAGGGACAGGGGCTCGGCCGCCATGCCCTGCACACGGCGATGGCTCCGTGCGGGGGGTACGCCTGGTCCACGTCCCGGCAGTCGTCCGAGGGGCGGCGCTTCTTCGCCGCGATGGAGGAAGAGACGGAAGTCGCCTTCCCCGCCGCCGGTACGCGGTGCTCACACATGACGTCGTGATCGCTCCGTCCGCGACTTGGCTCGATGCGACAGGGCCCTGGCCACGGCGTCACATGGCGCCGGAGCCAGGGCCCATCCCTGGTGTGTCGCCCCCTACTTGGGCGGCATGAGGACGTTGTCGATGATGTGCACCTTCGCGTTGGCCGTCTGGATGTTGCCGCAGACGACGTTCGCCGTGTCATTGACCTTGTAGGACTCGTCCGATCCGTCGGTGGTGAGCTTGCTGCCCTCAAGGGTCTTGAAGGAACCCATCGACAGCTGGCTCGGTGCGATCGTCTCGCCCACCACGTGGTACGTGAGGATCTTGGTGAGCTGGTCCTTGTCGGCGAGGACCTTGTCCAGGTCAGCCTTCGGGATCTTCTTGAAGGCGTCATTGGACGGGGCGAAGACAGTGATGTCCTTGGCGTTGTTGAGCGTGTCGACCAGGCCTGCCTTCTTGACGGCGGTCACCAGTGTCGACAGCTCCGGGTTGTTGGACGCAGCCGTGGCCACCGGGTCCCGGGCCATACCGTCGAGGCTGCCGGACCCCTCTTCGGGCACCGACGAACATGCGGATCCGAAAGTCTCGTGGTCGTCCGCGTGTGCGGCCGGTGCGAGGAGCCCAAGGGACACGGGCAGTGCGATCGCCGCGGCGGAGACGGCGGCAGTGCGGATCATGCTTCGAGTGGTCATGATCAGTTCCTCTTCTGGAGGAGACAGATTCTCGGAAGAACCCTTGCGCGGGGAATTCGAAGCGGATCCCGAACTGGATTGGTCCTCTTTCCGTAAACCTGGAACGTCTTTCTCGTGTCTGTGGCTCCGGTTGCACGGATTCGTTCCGCAGCGGATAATCACCCCGGTGCGTTTTGCGTGTTCACGTGACGTGAATGAGTGCAGGGTCATGCGCCGTACTGCCGGGGAAGTGCCACCTGGCCGTTGCTGAACTGGTCTCGGCCGCGATCCGCCCTCAGGCGAATCCCTTGGTAGCGGGAGGAGGAGCCGCCATCGACCGGACCCCGATCGCTCTCAAGAACTGGGCGATCCGGCACTTCGGCATCGGGTGGCACCCTGCTGTTAGGTGTGGTGGGCGTGTTGCCGCCACCAGCGGTTCGGATGCCAGCGGCTTCACCGATGCTCTGCCGTCCCTGGTCGGTGCGTTGGTGGGCGCTACTTGCACTACTGGCTCGCCGGCCGCTTGCACGCGACTCCTGCCGGAGCGTCGGCTGACGACGGCGTCGGGCCCATCCTGGTTGGGACCGGCGGGGGTTCATCACCGCCGCGACAGCGCTGCCGTGGCCTCTACGGGGGTCGGCCTGCTGGGGCGCACGTTCGACGACTACAACACATACGGGGTCAAGCGGGACTGGGCGCAGAAGGCGCAGACCAAGACGTCGTCCCGTATCAACATTCCCAAGCCGTGATCCCTGTCCCGGCGGACGCAGCCACCGGCGGTGCAAGAACTCGCGGGCACCTTGCTCTGGCCCGCCCGCTGATCCCAACGGCACTGCCTAGGGTCGCTCTTGCTCTCCGGCCTTCCCCTCGCCCGGCTTGGCACCATCGACGGGCGTGAGAGGAGACACGGGAAGCTGGTCGATCAGCCGGCCCACCAACTGCTTCCTGAGTTCCATCACCACATTTTGTTCAAGGTCCACATGGCCATCGAGGCAGGCCAACCGTTCCGCCGTGAGCACCTGGCCCGTTCGCAGAGGTTCGGAGTAGTAGTGACGTAGTGCTTTCGACGTTTCGCTGTACGACTTGAAAAATACACGAGACACGTACCCGCTAAGCAAGGCCCCAAGGGCAGTCAAACCGGCACTTGTGTAACGTTCTGAATCAGCTCCTGCCCTGAATGAAAGGGTCACTCCAAGCAGTAGGAATACGAAGCCGACAAGCGAAGTGATTTGGGCGCGCTGGAATGCAGTCCGCTGCTCGGTGAGGCTGTTGACGTGATATTCGTCCAGCTGTCTGCGGTTCAGAACGAAGAGGTCGGACAGCTGTATTCGATTCGTCTGGCGCAGCCGATCCACCGCTTCCTCTGTGGCTGCGGCGTTAGCCGCCCTTACTCGATCGTCGAAACCGCGCCGGGCGGCAAAGTAAAAAACTCCCCCAATGGTCGTCATGGTGAGCGCGGCGAGAAATAGTCCTATAGCTAGGCTGAGAAGTCCTGCGCGGGGCTAGGTGTCCGGTCTGCATTGCAGCATCACGGGTATGATCGAAATTGAAGCCCAGAATGATCCGGCAGAAGCATAGAAAAGCGGCTCGGCCCTCAGTCGCCCCCCGTGCCACCAGTCTTTGAACTCATCACTGTCGCGCCAGATAAACTCTTTACCGTGAGCTTCACTCGAAAACTGAAAGTTGCGAGCCCTGTTGCGTGTCCTGGAGTATGTAGATCCGCGGCGCCTGTGGAAATGTGCTCTGCGCATCTTCCTTGCCTCCTCACGCCTCCCCTTTCAGGTAAGCACTGAGGAACTCACTCGGCGACCTGAAAGGAAGGGCGGGACCGGCGCAGCCGACCGCGCGAAGGCGTGATCGAGGTGGACCGCAACGTTGCGGTGTTCAGCGCTGCCCTGCCCTTGGTCGAAGAACGGCCCGACCGGGGCGTTTGCGGTGCGGGATGATGAGGCTGGTGTTGATGAGGCGCCGTCGGCGAGCACGGTCAAAGCCTCGCAAGCCCGGACTAGGCCGGAGTCGCGCCGCCTTTGCTTCGTCCGGTTGTACGCGGAGCGCCGCCAAGCCATCGATTACACGCGCGCAGCGCAGCGCGAGGCGGATCGAGCTGCGGCGCGTATGCGAACGCTGGAAATGCTCGGGTACCGAGCACGTGCCAAGTACGACGCGTGATCCACGAACCGGACGCGGCAGCGTTTTCCTGGGGACGGCGGACGAGAAGGCGACGCCGGCGCTGGTGCCGGAGGACTTCGTGGCCCAGCCTTTGCTCGACAACATCGCTGATGCCTTGTCGCGGGTTCACGCCGTCGATGAGCGCGAGGATAAGGACGGTCAGTAGAGCCGCCACCGCTTCTCCGAATCGGCCTACGCCCCAGGGGACGAGGCTTCGGTCCTCTGGCAGCCACTCGACTGCCGGACGCGGCTATACGAGGGCGGCGGCCTCGGTGCCGGGAAGCAACCGGGCCGAGCACCCTGATACGCGTGGTGCTCTCATGCACCTGGCCCGCGAGGACAGCAACGAAGACGTCCGGGGCAAAGCCCGGTTGGCCCGTGCCTGCTCTGGAGACATGAAGCATCGTCATCCGTGCTGCTCAGGGACGTGCAAATACAGATCGTTCCTACAAAGCCGGTGCGCCGTTGTTGGCCGAAGGACGGCCCGAAGGTGCCACGGCGCGTGACGTGCTGTGCGACCTGCTCAGCGCGCCAAGTGGGCAGCAGGGGCGAAATCATGGAGGCGTTAGCCGCTGGTTGGCAGCACGATCCCCGAGCCCGAGATCACGTCCTGGCTCTGCGAGAGCAGACGCTTCGGCATTCGAGAGGCCGTGGCTCGGACATGGGGCTTGGGGTGGCCGGGCGATGAGGCCGCCTTCAGCGCATTTTGGCGGTTCTGGTCGTCCATTACCACGACACTGTTGAGGGCCTTGACCTGTACTGACTCATTGATGCTTCCGTTGCCACGTCATCAGCGTCCCGTCTGATGACCTTCCTCATCTTCAGCGGTCTCGCCGGAGGCTAGAGCAGCGGCAAGAGCGGCGGTGGGTGGGGCGTCCTCGATACGTTCCGGTTGGGCTGCTTCGTGGTAGGCAACGAATCGGACACCTTCTGGTTGGAGGCGATTGAAGTAGTAGCAGCCGCCGTTCGATCCGAACGCTGCCGGGTACATCACGATCAGCGGAGCGAGGGGGAGCGCACTGCCGGCCTCGCGTGAGAGAAGGTACAGCCCGTCTTCCTCCATGGCCACGCTGATCGGGATCTGTTCCTGCCTGAAGGGAGCGTTGGGGCCCATGGCCAAATCTACATCGTGGTGAAAGACTCTGTTTCTGATCCGTGCGGCGCCGGCGCGCACGAGGGGAAAGTCCTGCCAACCGGCGCCGATCAGGTTGCGCAGGGTGTGGACGTGACCTGTCAGGATATCGAGCTGCTCCTTGAGTGAATCGACGGTCGTCGTACCTGAATGGCCACTCCAGGCATTGCGTCGTTGGATCACCTCTCCGAACAGGTTCGTCAGGTCGGCGCTGAGGAGAGTGTCCAGGAAATCTGGTGGTGCGTCGGCGAAGGCTGCTCGTGCTCGCGCCTGCTCGTCGGTGTCGGTTCCGTTCAATGCGGTGCGATATCTCTTGTTGAGCCTTTGCAGGATGATGTGCCAGACGCCGAGGGTGGCCCGCTCAGGGGTGAGGCCCACGGAGCGGATCTGCTCGGCGAGTGCGGGGAGTTCCTGCTCGAGCCGTGAACGGTCCTGGAGCAGGGCTGACACGGTGACGGTGGCGTGGAATTGGATGGTGGCTTCCCAGAAGTGGAACATTTGCTCCCGGCGCGCGTGCAGGTTGTTGTTGCCCTTGGACTCGTATACCCAAAGAGCGCTGGCCATGGGGAAGGGCAAGGTCGCGGTCCACTGGGCGAGGTCTGCCGACGGGATGAGGCCGCTGGCTTCGCGGTAGATGTCGGATCGCTTCTTGGGGTCGTTCCAGAGCTCCCGGTGCGAGTCGATCAGGTGACGGCGGGCGGCCACCAGCGCCCGTTCCGCGCGGGCCATTTCCCGCTGGACGGGGAGGTCCGGCAGGGCGACGAGGAGATCGTCAGCCATGCGCCAGGCGTGGTTTAGGTTGACGACGCGAGGGCTGACGTAACTGGCGCCGCCGGATCCGACGGCTGCTGAGCGCAGGTGCCGACCGAGGGGTGAGTTGAGCCATCCCGCCAGGTATTCGGCGTCCGTATACGCCTTCCTGGGCCGGATCACGAGCGCCCGGTTGTCGGGAGCGACTTCGCCGGGGTCCCCGGCCACCGCGTCCAAATGCGGTTCGATGGGGACGACGAGAGCCTGCTCGCCGCTGACAGTCGACAGCATGGTGGCGCGTTCGGCGGCCTTGGTCGAGGGGATATAGCAGAGATGTTCGGTGAGTTCGGTGAGACGGGCGGTCTTCCAGCCGAGTTGCGTGAGGGATCGCAGCGCACGCGGGGTCCGGTCAGTGGTGAAGACTCGGTCCACCTCGAACCGTGTGAGCGGTGTTCCGGCCACGTCCGTCACGGAGGGCGGGCAGGTGGCGTACCGAGTGTCACGCCAGGCTTCAGTGGTGGACGTCGCCGACAGGAGCATGGTCAGGCGCGGTACTTCGCCCGGCTCGCGCCTGCTGGTGATCGCGGTGGCGTCGTGCGTGACGCTGACCTGCCGGAAAGACAGATCATTCGCTGCGACCGTTCGGCTATAGGCCGTTGGCTTTGCATGCCTCAGGCTGCGGGACAGCTCATCGAGAGCCGCCTCGCTGATCGTGCGGCGTTCGAGTCGACGGTCATCCCCGTCCTGATAGAAGCCGCGGAGGTCGATGAACTGCACCTTGCGTCGACGCGCCGCGGGCTTGCGGTTGGAGAAGACCAGGCCGTGCAGCCGCAGTCCGGTGCTGGTGCTGAGCCCTTCGGGCAGTACGACCACGGCGTCCAGGAGATCCTGGACGAGCAGCCAGGCACGAATAGCGCTGCCGCCCGCATCGTGCAGCGGCCCGGTGGTGGTGAACATGACGCCCCGGCCGCCACCATCCGCCGGGTCCCGAAGCTTGCTGACCAGGATCTGCGCGAACAGGAGCGAAGCGTTGTCGGGCTGTGGAAGGCCCGCGGGGTAGCGGCCTTGCGGTCGGTCGGCCTCGGCCGTGCACTCCTCGTAGCTGTTCCGCCAGGACAGGTTGTAGGGAATCTCGGCCACGGTGTAGTCGAATCGGCGGTCGGGGAAGGCGTCCTGGGTGAGCGAGTCAGCCTGACTGAAGCTGGAGTCGGCACCCAAGAGGAAGGCGTGTGCACGGGCACGCCGGACAGTGGCCGCGTCGATGTCCTGGCCGTTGACGGTGACAGTCGTCCCGGTCTGTTCGCCCAGCGCCTGCGCCACGTCCAGCGCCAGGGTGGCGGAACCGCACGCCGGATCGTAAAGATGTGCCGCCTCCGTCCGGCTCTCGTACGCGTACGCGGTTAGGGCGGTTCTGGCAACCTCGACGAGCGAGGTCGATGTGGTGAACGCGCCACGGTGGTCCGAAGCCGGGTATGGACGGAGCAGGAGACGGGCGTAGTGGCGCAGTTGGGTCGGCGAGTAGCTGCTCAGCGCTTGTTGCTCACCGTCCAGCAATGAGTCCAACTCAGGGATCCTGCGTCGTGCGTTCCGCGCGGCACGCTGCAGGTCTTCGAGTTCTGGTGCAGGTAGGCCCGTAGCCCCGGTTCGCCATTCGACGGCGTTCCACAGCAGCACGTCGGCCATCTGGCCGGCATCTATGTGTCCCCGCGAGGAGTCCAGGAGATGCCACAGGCGCTGGTCGACCGTCCGTCGCTCGTTCGTCATGCAAAGCCCCCCGGGGTGGTCCAGTGTGTCCCGGCTGACCGGGGTCCGCCCGCTGACCGTGAACGTCCGTATTCAGCGTGAGGGGATCAACTTACTGGCCGTTGCCTTGTGGTCTTGAATGGTGTGTCTACAGCGTCCGCCGCCGGGTCCGGCTCGCGCGCTTCGCGTGGGGCGTCTGCTCGTAGCGCACGCCCCTGCGTCATCTCCACGAACCACCATGTACCGGCCACCACGGCCGACCACAACAAGCCCTGCGCCATCGCGCCCGGCCAGGTGGTGGCGTACCCCGCCCACCGTTCCACGGCAGCCACCGCCACCCAGCTGATCAGCGCCACGCACGTGACCCGTACCCGTCGATGTTTGAACATGTATGCCTGGCTACCCGCAGTAGTGGTGCTCACACCGCAGCAGTAGTGCTCGAACCGTCCCGGACCCCGCCACCGCGTAGACGCAGTGCGCCGTTACCGGTACTGCCGGTCCGACATGCGGCGGAGGCCTGCTTGCGGCAGCGTGGGGACTGGAATACAGCCGTACCCCCCGCGGCCACGCTGCGTCCGCCAGGGCCATGGTCGCCCGGCCTTCGCACCGGTGTTCTCCCGCGAAGTAGAGCGGTACGTCCCCGGGAGAGGGGTACGCGGCGGGTGCCAGACAACCGAACGCTTCGATTGACCAGGAGGAGCTTTGAGTGACTTCCAGGGCACGAGCCGCGCGGACCAGAGCAAACCGGCAGCGGTAGCGCAGACAGCGCAGGCCAAGGCCGGCGAAGGCGCCGGTCTGGTGGGCGACAAGGCCACTGAGGTGGCCGGCACCGCGAGGGAACAGGCGGCAGAGGTGGCTCAGGAGGCCACCGCTCAGGCGCGTGACCTGGTGGGGGAGGTGCGCGACCAGCTCCAGGACCAGGCCCGGTCCCAGACCCGGCGCCTGGCGGAGAACGTGCGCCGGCTGGCGGGCGAACTGCAGGAGATGAGCGAGAGCGGCAAGCCGGACTCCAGCGTCTCGGGCGTGGTGCGTCAGATAGCCGATGGCGGCCATCAGGTGGCTTCCCGTCTGGAGGAGCGCGGGCCGGACGGTCTCATCGGTGACCTACAGGACTTCGCGCGGCGCCGCCCGGGCGTGTTCCTGGCGGGTGCGGCACTGGCGGGCTTCGCCGTGGCGCGCGCAGGCAAGGGAATCAGCGCCGCCGGCTCCGACACATCGAGCCCCGCCGCCGGCC
>NZ_WMBF01000846.1:0-1174 GCF_019400875.1 Streptomyces anatolicus
CCCAGAAACTGCCCCTGGCCGCCCTACTGGCCCTGGCCACAGCCGTGTTCATCACCAGCCTGACCGAGACGCTGCCCGCGGGCCTGCTGCCCGCCATGAGCGCCGACCTGGGCGTGAGCGAGTCCGCGACGGGCCAGACCGTCACCGTCTACGCCATCGGCACCGCCCTCACCGCGATACCGCTGACGGCGGCGACATCGGGCTGGCGCCGGAAGCGACTGCTCCTCATGGCCATGGCAGGTTTCGCGGCAGCGAACACCGTCACGGCGTTCTCGGGCAACTACACCCTCACGATGGCCGCCCGTTTCCTCGCGGGCGTGGCCGCGGGCCTGGCCTGGGCGCTGCTCGCCGGGTACGCCCGTCGGATGGCGCCCGTCCACCTCCAGGGCAAGGCGATCGCGATCGCGATGGCGGGCATCCCCGTGGCGCTCTCACTCGGCGTACCGGCCGGAACATTCCTGGGCAAGGTGGTCAGCTGGCAGGTGGCGTTCCTGGCCATGACGGGCCTCACGGCGGGCCTGCTCGCGTGGATCGCGGCGCTCGTACCCGACTACCCCGGGCAGCCGCGCGGGGCGACGCCTCCGATGCTGCGGACGCTGCGCGTGCCGGGCGTGACGCCGGTCCTCTTCGTCACGCTGGTGTTCGTCCTCGCGCACACGGTCCTCTACACGTACATCGCGACGTACCTCGACGGACTCGGCATGGGCGACTCGACCGACCTGGTACTGCTGGTCTTCGGCGCGGCGTCCCTGGTCAGCATCTGGCTCGTGGGCACCCTGATCCACCGCAGGCTGCGCGCGCTGATGCTGGCGGCGGTACTGCTCATGGGCGTGGCGGCGGCGGTGTTGGCGGTGTTCTCCGGGACTCCGGTACTCGTATACGCGGCGGTGACGCTGTGGGGCCTGGGCTGGGGCGGCGCGCCGACCCTCCTGCAGACCGCGGCGGGCGACGCGGGCGGCGACGCGGCGGACACCGCGCAGGCCATGCTGGTCACGCTGTGGAACGTGGCCATGGCCGCCGGCGGAGTAGCGGGCGGCCTCCTCCTGAACCTCTCCGGCACGGAGTCCTTCCCCTGGACCATCCTGCTCCTCCTCATCCCGGTCCTCCTCGCGGTTCTCGCCTCCCGGACCCACGGATTTCCCGCGAAGCGGGCGGCTGCGGGGAAGTGAAGGGG
>NZ_WMBF01000847.1:0-1171 GCF_019400875.1 Streptomyces anatolicus
GGTCATGAGGACTCCCAGGTCGATGGTTCGGCTCTCGCCGAGCCGAGGGGGGTGACCCTCCCACCGTCCGCCGGACCGGCCCCCGGCACCCGGCCCGCGCCGCCGTACGGGTGAGGATCCCGCCCCGCCCGGTGGCGCCCCGGACGGCCCGATGTGAGCGTGAGCCCATGAGCATTCAGGTAAACCGGCTCGGCGACCCGGCCGTACGCGCGTTCGTCACCGCGGTGAATTCCCACGACCGGGCCGCCTTCGAGGCGCTGCTCGCCCCTGACGCGAGCATGTCCGACGACGGCTCCGACCGGGACATCGCCGAGTGGACGGACCGTGAGGTCTTCTCCTCCAACGGCCACATGGACGTCGAGTCGGAGTCGGACGGCGGCCGCACGCTGCTCGTCAGCTACCGCAACGACACCTGGGGCGAGATGCGCACGAAGTGGCGCTTCACCGTCGACGACGCGGGCCGGATCACCCGCTTCGAGACGGGCCAGGCCTGAGAGACCCGGCCCGAAGCACCCTCAGTCGGCCAGGCTCGGCCGACGGCCGTCAGTGGCAGCTCTTGACCCCGCCGTCGCCCCGCGACCAGGCGCAGGAGTCCTGGAGCGAACCGCTCGGCTTGAGCAGGCGCGCCTTGTCGCTGGTGTTGTTCCAGACGTAGTTGCTCTGGCCCCAGTAGCGCACGCCGGAGGCGTTGGTGCCCTTGCCCGTGCGGACCTTGACGGTCTTGCCCGCGCCGATGTTGTAGCTGCCGAAGGTGTACGTGTAGCCGGTGTCGTCCTTGAGCTGGTAGCCCTTGAGCTGGATCGCGGACCGCGTGCTGTTGTGGATGTTCACCCACTCCGCGTTCAGCGAGGAGTTCGAGCGGGTGTCCCGCCCCGGGCTGTCGTACTGGATGGTGCCGAGGTGCAGCCCGCCCTGGTGGCGCGCGGTCGCCGCGGAGGCGGGCGACGCGGCGAGCAGGGAGACGGCGAGGGCGGTGGCGGCGAGCGCCGCGGGGGCCATGGTGCGTATGCGCAAGGAGTGCTCCCAGTGTGAAGTTCTCGTGGAGAGGAGCTGAGCATACGGGGCGTGCGCGTCCGCCTTGAGGCGGTACCTCCGATTCCACTTGGGGAGATCTCGGCCCCGCCCAGGCCTCACCACGGTCCCGCCCAGGCTCCGCCCCGGTCCCACCGCC
>NZ_WMBF01000122.1:0-15830 GCF_019400875.1 Streptomyces anatolicus
GGGGCCCCCGCGAAGCGGGCGGCATACGCACCCCGCGGCCAGATAGAGACAGTGACTGAGGCGAGAACGTTCCGTGTCCGGGGAGCGGACCACCAGGCACCCCGAAGAGGCGTGCGGATACCGTAGGGATCACCATGAGTGCTCCGCAGCCCCCTCAGCCCGCCGACATCCCGACACTCCTCGTCAAGATCTTCGGCAAGGACCGCCCCGGCCTCACCGCCGGCCTCTTCGACACCCTCGCCGCCTACTCCGTCGACGTCGTCGACATCGAGCAGGTCGTCACCCGCGGCCGGATGGTGCTGTGCGCGCTCGTCACCGCGCCGCCCGCCGGTCTCGAGGGTGATCTGCGCGCCACCGTCCACAGCTGGGCGGAGTCCGTGCGGATGCAGGCCGAGATCATCTCCGGCCTCGGCGACAACCGGCCGCGCGGCCTCGGGCGTTCCCATGTGACCGTCCTCGGCCACCCCCTGACCTCGGAGTCGACGGCGGCGATCGCCGCCAGCATCACCGCGACCGGCGGCAACATCGACCGCATCTTCCGGCTCGCCAAGTACCCCGTCACCGCCGTCGAGTTCGCGGTGTCCGGCACCGAGACCGAGCCGCTGCGCACCGCCCTCGCCATAGAGGCCGCGAAGCTCGGCGTGGACGTGGCGGTCGTGGCGGCGGGGCTGCACCGCCGGGCGCAGCGCCTGGTCGTGATGGACGTCGACTCGACGCTCATCCAGGACGAGGTCATCGAGCTGTTCGCCGCGCACGCCGGCTGCGAGGAGAAGGTCGCCGAGGTGACGGCGGCCGCGATGCGCGGCGAGCTGGACTTCGAGCAGTCGCTGCACGCGCGCGTGGCGCTGCTCGCGGGGCTCGACGCGTCGGTCGTCGACAAGGTCCGCTCCGAGGTCCGGCTGACCCCGGGCGCCCGTACCCTCATCCGCACCCTCAAGCGCCTCGGCTACCAAGTGGGCGTCGTCTCTGGCGGTTTCACCCAGGTCACCGATGATCTGAAGGAGCGTCTCGGTCTCGACTTCGCCCAGGCCAACACCCTGGAGATCGTCGACGGCAAGCTCACCGGCAAGGTGACCGGCGAGATCGTCGACCGGGCGGGCAAGGCGCGGCTGCTGCGCCGCTTCGCCAGGGAGGCCGGGGTCCCGCTGGAGCAGACCGTCGCGATCGGCGACGGCGCGAACGACCTCGACATGCTGAACGCGGCGGGGCTCGGTGTCGCCTTCAACGCCAAGCCGCTGGTCCGCGAGGCCGCGCACACCGCGGTGAACGTGCCGTTCCTCGACACGGTCCTCTATCTCCTCGGCATCACCCGTGAAGAGGTCGAGGCGGCGGAGACGCACACCGATTCCGACTGACGGCCGCGCGCCTGCCCTCCGGCATCCGGCCTGCGACGACGGGCCCCGCACCACAAAGGTGCGGGGCCCGTCGTCGTAATGATCGGAAGGGAGGAAGGGAGGAAGGCCGTAGGTTGCAGGGAGGGTTACTCGGTTACTCCGATGGGGCCCAGTAGTCGACGAGGGTGGCCACGCCCGGTTCGAGTGCCTTCCACGAGCCGGAGTACGTCAGGACGGAGTAGGTCGCGGTCGGGAAGCCCCGGCGGGCGAGCCGCTCGCGGGCATCTCCCTCGCTGTCCCCGGCGAGGATGTCGGTCAGGCCCTGCACTCCGGGGTTGTGACCGATCAGGACGACGTTCCGCACGTCGTCCGGGGTTTCGTTGAGCACGGCGATCAGCTCGCCGGGAGAGGCTTCGTAGAGCCGGTCCTCGTAGACGGTCCGGGGCCGCTGCGGCAGCTCCTGGACCGCGAGCTTCCAGGTCTCGCGGGTCCGGACCGCCGTGGAGCACAGGGCCAGGTCGAAGGGGATGCCGCTGTCGGCCAGCTTGCGTCCGGCGACGGGGGCGTCCCTGCGGCCTCGATCGGCGAGCGGCCGCTCGTGGTCGGACACCTGCGGCCAGTCGGCCTTCGCATGCCGGAAGAGGACAATCCTGCGGGGTTCTGCGACGCTCATGCGTCCCAGCTTCGCATGAAACGCGCCACAGGGCGCGGGTAGTTGACGCGGTCGCCCGAGGCGGGTGACGGGCCCGGCCGGGCGGGGCTCACGGGGCCACGCGCGAGACCAGGGCCTGTATGTACTCAAGGAGGCCGGTGGCGGCGGGGGTGCCGCTCGCGGCGTGGGCGTCCGCCGGGTTCAGGATCAGCAGGAGCAGGGCCGCGAAGGCGAGGGCGGGCAGGGCGATCGCCCACCAGGGGAGCTGGATCTCGACGCCGCCCGACTCCGCGGGGTCGCGCCGGGGGTGCGAACGGACCGACATGCCGCCTCCGTGATCTTCGAGTGCTCCGTGCCGCGTCGTCGCGGGCACATCTCGAAATTAGGCGATCGCGGGCCCTTGGCCCATCCGGAGATCCACCCACTTGACCCTGATACTCACCCCCTAGGGGATGGGGGTGCTAGCCCCACCATCCGCCGCGCGGGGGCCGTCTGTTCACGGTGAGGCGAGGGAGGCGACGATGCCGATGATCACGGTGATGGCCAGCATCGCGCCGAGCACGACGAGCAGTTTCTTCTGGCCGTTCTGGGGGTTCGGGTCGAGGACGGGCATGCGGTCAGTCTCGCACCCTTCGCCCGTCCCCTCGCCGCGGGGGTCAGGCCGCCGCTCTCCGCCGGGGTCAGGACGCCCCGGCCCTGGCCGCCACCTCGTCCTCGACCGTGCGGTCGCGGCCCGCGAGGGTGCCGACGACGATCTGCGGCACCATCAGGCCCGCCATCAGCGCGATCGGCAGGCCCCAGCCGCCGCTGTGCTGGTAGAGGACGCCGACGAGGAGCGGTCCGGGGATGGAGATGAGGTAGCCGGTGCTCTGCGCGAAGGCGGACAGCTTGGCGACGCCCACGCTGCTCTTGGCCCGCATGCCGACCATCGTGAGGGCGAGCGGGAAGGCGCAGTTGGAGACGCCGAGCAGCAGCGCCCAGGCCCAGGCGCCGCCCGCCGGGGCGAGGTACAGGCCCGCGTACCCGGTGAGGCCGCAGGCGCCGAGGACGGCCACGACGGGGCCCTGGTGGGGCAGGCGGGTGGCGACCCTGGGGATGACGAACGCGAGCGGCACGCCCATGGCCATCGTGACGGCGAGCAGCACGCCCGCCTGACCGGCGGGGACGCCCGCGTCGCGGAAGATCTGCGGCATCCAACCCATCGTGATGTACGCGGCCGTGGCCTGGAGGCCGAAGAAGACGGCGAGGGCCCAGGCGGTACGGCTGTGGGTGATGCGCAGCCCCGAGTCCTCCTGGCGCACGGTGGCGCTGATGTGTTCCGGTGTCGCGGCGGCCGCGCTCCGGTCGCGGACGAGCGGGATCCACGGCACGACGGCGACGACGGCGAGGGCGGCCCAGACGGCGAGCCCGGTCTGCCAGCGGCCGCCGAGCGCGTCGGTCATCGGCACGGTGAGGGCGGCGGCGAGGGCCGTGCCGAGCGCGAGTGCCATCGAGTACAGGCCGGTCATGGAGCCGACCCGCTCGGGGAACCAGCGCTTGACGATGACGGGCATCAGGACGTTGCTGACCGCGATGCCCATGAGGGCGAGGGCGGTGCCGGCGAGGAAGCCGGCCGTGCCGCCGAGGAAGGGGCGTATCACCAGGCCCGCCGCGATCGCGGCCATGCCGACGCAGACCACCGCGCTGGGGCCGAAGCGCCGGGCGAACCGCGGCGCCATGACGCCGAAGAACGCGAAGCAGAGCGGGGGCACGGAGGTGAGCAGTCCGGCGAGGGTGCCGCTCATGCCGAGGCCGTCGCGCACCTCTTCGAGGAGGGCGCCGAGGCTGGTGATGGCCGGGCGGAGGTTGAGGGCCGCGAGGACGATGCCGACGATGACCAGACGCGTCGCCCACGCGCGCGTGGGGGCCTGTTTCTCCGCCCCTCCGGTACGCGTGGGGGGTGTCGCCGCAGGGGTCATCGTCGTGGTTTCCTCACTAGCCATGAGGCCATCATAGAATCATGGGATGATTGGCTGTCCACTCGAATAGACCGAGTAGATCGATAGATCGATTCCGGTACCGCACGAAGGAACGTCATGCCGCTGACCACTCCTCGCCGTTCGGCCCTCTCCGAACAGGTCATCTCCGAGCTGCGCAACCAGATCTCCTCGGGCGAGTGGCCGGTCGGCTCCCGCATCCCCACCGAGCCCGAGCTGGTCGAACAGCTCGGTGTGGCCAGGAACACCGTCAGGGAGGCCGTGCGCGCCCTCGCCCACAACGGCCTGCTCGACATCCGCCAGGGTTCGGGCACCTTCGTGATCGCGACCAGCGAGCTGGCGGGCGTGATGCACCGCAGGTTCGCCGACGCGGACCCCCGGCACATCGCCGAGCTGCGCAGCACGCTGGAGTCGAGCGCCGCGAAGCTCGCCGCCGAGCGCCGCACCGAACGCGACCTCAAGCAGCTGGACGCCCTCCTGGCACGCCGCGAGGAGGTGTGGGCCTCGGGCGACGCGGAGGCCTTCGTCACGGCGGACGCGACCCTCCACATGGCCGTCGTCGCCGCCTCGCACAACGACGTCATGACCGCGCTCTACGCGGACCTCGGCGAGGTGCTGCGCGACTGGCTGCGCGAGGACATCGGCACGGAGCTGACCCCGGAGGCGCACATGGACCACGCCCGGCTCGTCGACGCGATCCGCGCGCGGGACGCGGAGACGGCCGCGGCCGAGGCGGCGAGCTACCCCTTCATGTGCCGCCCGGTCACTTCTGGTGGCTGACCCAGGCCGAGCGGACCTCTTCCCAGCACCGCCCGGTCAGCCGCACGGTCTGGGCGGGCCCCGCCTCGACCGGCGCGCTGTCGACGTCGATGTCCCACCACCGGTCGCACTCCACGTGCAGGCGGACCCGGTCGGTCTCGGGGTAGGGGTTGTGGCAGTACGCGACGACGGCGGAGCCGGCGACGCCGGTGCGGCACTCCGCCCCGAAGGGCCGCGGCTTCGGCGCGCCCTCACCGAGGGACGCGGCCTCGCCGAGGGACGCGGCCTCGCCGAGGGACGCGGCACCGGACGGCGGCACAGCGGCCAACAGGGCGAGAGCGGCGAGCACCGCACCGGAGAGACGCACACTCCAGGGTGCGCGGCACTCCCCCGCCGCCGCCCGGCACGGGGGCCGGACGGGTGACGCCCCGCCTCCCGCGCACTGCGGGGGACGGGGCGTCATTCACGTACGCAATACCTGATCAGGCACCCATCATGTGGACGCCGCCGTCGACGTGGATGATCTCGCCGGTGGTCTTCGGGAAGAAGTCGGAGAGCAGGGCGACGATGCCGCGGCCCGCGGGCTCCGGGTCGGCCATGTCCCAGTTCAGCGGGGAGCGGGTGTTCCAGACGTCCGCGAGGTCGGCGAAGCCCGGGATGGACTTGGCCGCCATGGAGCCGAGCGGGCCCGCGGAGATGAGGTTGCAGCGGACGTTCTCCTTGCCCAGGTCGCGGGCGAGGTAGCGGCTCGTGGCCTCAAGGGCGGCCTTGGCCGGGCCCATCCAGTCGTACTTCGGCCACGCGTACTGCGCGTCGAAGGTGAGGCCGACCACCGAGGCGCTGTCGCCGAACAGCGGGCGGCAGGCCATCGTGAGCGACTTCAGGGAGTACGCCGAGACGTGCATCGCCGTGGAGACGTCCTCGAAGGTGGCCTCGAGGAAGTTGAAGGCACCCGCCGGGGCGAAGCCGATGGAGTGGACGACGCCGTCCAGACCGCCCAGCTCCTCGCGGACGATGCCCTCGAGGCGGTCCAGGTGCTCCTGGTTGGTCACGTCGAGCTCGATGACCTTGGCGGGCTTGGGGAGCTTCTTGGCGATGCGCTCGGTGAGCGTGGGCCGCGGGAAGGCGGTCAGGATGACCTCGGCGCCCTGCTCCTGGGCGACCTTGGCCGCGTGGAAGGCGATGGAGGACTCCAGCAGCACACCCGTGATGAGGATGCGCTTGCCGTCGAGAATTCCGCTCATGTGATCAGTGACCCATGCCCAATCCGCCGTCAACGGGGATGACGGCTCCAGTGATGTACGAGGCGTCGTCGGACGCGAGGAACTTGACCGTGGCCGCGATCTCCTCGGGCTGCGCGTAACGGCCGAGCGGCACCTGGGCGACGATGCCCGCGCGCTGCTCGTCCGTCAGCACCTTGGTCATGTCGGTGTCGACAAAACCGGGTGCGACGACGTTGAAGGTGAGGTTGCGCGACCCGAGCTCGCGGGCGAGCGAGCGCGCGAAGCCGACGAGGCCCGCCTTGGAGGCGGCGTAGTTGGCCTGCCCCGGGCCGCCGTACAGACCCACGACGGAGGAGATCAGGACGACGCGGCCCTTCCTGGCGCGCAGCATGCCGCGGTTGGCGCGCTTGACGACGCGGAAGGTGCCGGTGAGGTTGGTGTCGAGGACGGACGTGAAGTCCTCCTCGGTCATGCGCATCAGGAGCTGGTCCTTGGTGATGCCGGCGTTGGCCACCAGGACCTCGACGTTCCCGTGCTTGTCCTCGATCTCCTTGTAGGCCTGCTCCACCTGTTCGGCGTCGGTGATGTCGCACTTGACGGCGAGGACCCCGGCGTCGGTGAGGGCCTGCGGCGGCTCGCCCGAGCGGTAGGTGATCGCGACCTTGTCGCCGGCGTCGGCGAAGGCGCGGGCGATGGCGAGGCCGATGCCCCGGTTTCCTCCGGTGACGAGAACCGAGCGGCTCAACGGATCACCCTTTCGATAGCGGTCTGGTACGTCGAAAACCTATCGGTACCTTCCGCGATACGGAGAATCGGCGATCGACAGTGGCGCGGAGTACTCCCTGTCGGGTCCCTACAGAAGGGGCTGGCCGCGAGGCCGTCGCGCGCGACATGATCGGAGCTGACCGGTGCCGACAGCAGGGAGACATCCGTGCCTCATTCCATCGATGAAGCCTTCACGGCGCTGCCGCTGCGGGCTCTCGCCGACGCCGCGCTCGCCCGCGCGCGGGCGCTCGGCGCCGACCACGCGGACTTCCGCCTTGAGCGGGTGCGCAGCGCGTCCTCGCGGCTGCGCGACGCCAAACCGTCCGGCTCGTCGGACACCACGGACCTGGGGTACGCGGTGCGGGTGGTGCACGGCGGGACCTGGGGGTTCGCCTCCGGGGTCGATCTGACGATGGACGCGGCGGCGAAGGTCGCCTCGCGGGCCGTGGCGATGGCGCAGCTGTCCGCGCAGGTGATCAAGGCGGCCGGCTCCGACGAGCGCGTCGAACTGGCGGACGAGCCGGTGCACGCGGACCGGACGTGGGTCTCCGCGTACGAGATCGATCCGTTCTCCGTGCCGGACGAGGAGAAGGCGGGGCTGCTCGCCGAGTGGAGCGCGCGCCTGCTCGCCACGGACGGGGTCGCGCACGTCGACGCCTCGCTGCTCACCGTGCACGAGAACAAGTTCTACGCGGACACGGCGGGCACGGTGACCACGCAGCAGCGGGTCAGGCTGCACCCGCAGCTCACGGCGGTCGCCGTCGACGAGTCGAGCGGTGAGTTCGACTCGATGCGCACGCTGGCGCCGCCGGCCGGGCGCGGCTGGGAGTACCTCACCGGGACCGGCTGGGACTGGGAGGGCGAGCTGGAGCGCATCCCCGAACAATTGGCGGAGAAGATGCGGGCGCCGAGCGTGCGGGCGGGCTCGTACGACCTCGTCATCGATCCGTCGAACCTCTGGCTGACCATCCACGAGTCCATCGGCCACGCCACCGAGCTGGACCGCGCGCTCGGCTACGAGGCGGCGTACGCGGGCACGTCGTTCGCCACCTTCGACCAGCTGGGCAAGCTCGCCTACGGCTCCTCGCTGATGAACGTGACGGGTGACAGGACCGCCGAGCACGGACTCGCCACCATCGGATACGACGACGAGGGCGTGGCCGCGCAGTCCTGGGACCTGGTCAAGGACGGCACCCTCGTCGGCTACCAGCTGGACCGGCGCATCGCCAGGCTCACCGGCTTCGCGCGCTCGAACGGCTGCGCGTACGCGGACTCCCCCGGCCATGTGCCGGTGCAGCGCATGGCGAACGTCTCGCTCAAGCCGGACCCCGCCGGGCTCTCCACCGAGGATCTGATCGCGGGCGTCGACCGCGGCATCTATGTGGTCGGGGACCGGTCGTGGTCGATCGACATGCAGCGCTACAACTTCCAGTTCACGGGGCAACGCTTCTACCGGATCGAGAACGGGCGGCTCGCCGGGCAGCTGCGCGATGTCGCCTACCAGGCGACGACCACCGACTTCTGGGGTTCCATGGCCGCGGTCGGCGGCCCGCAGACGTACGTACTCGGGGGCGCCTTCAACTGCGGAAAGGCCCAGCCGGGCCAGATCGCCGCGGTCTCGCACGGCTGCCCGTCCGCCCTGTTCCGGGGCGTGAACATTCTGAACACCACGCAGGAGGCCGGTCGATGAGCCGCAGCGCCACCAAGCCGCACGAGATCGTCGAGCGCGCCCTCGCGCTGTCCCGCGCCGACGGCTGCGTCGTGATCGCCGACGAGGAGTCGTCGGCGAACCTGCGCTGGGCAGGCAACGCCCTGACCACCAACGGCGTCACCCGCGGCCGCACCCTCACCGTCATCGCCACCGTCGACGGCAAGGAAGGCACCGCCTCCGGCGTGGTCTCCCGCTCGGCCGTCACCGCCGCCGACCTGGAGCCGCTGGTGCGGGCCGCCGAGGAGGCCGCGCGCGGGGCGGCCCCCGCCGAGGACGCGCAGCCGCTGGTGACCGGCACCGCCGCCTCCCCCGATTTCACCGAGGCCCCGGTCGAGACCTCCTCCGCGGTCTTCGCGGACTTCGCCCCGGCGCTCGGCGAGGCCTTCGCACGGGCCCGCGCGGGCGGGCGTGAGCTGTACGGCTTCGCCAACCACGAGTTCGTGTCGAGTTACCTCGGTACGTCGACGGGGCTGCGCCTGCGGCACGACCAGCCCAACGGCACCCTCGAACTGAACGCCAAGTCGCCGGACCGCACGAAGTCGGCGTGGGCGGGGCGGGCCACCCGTGACTTCAAGGACGTCGACCCGCAGGCGCTCGACGCCGAGCTGGCGCAGCGCCTGGGGTGGGCCCGGCGGCGGATCGACCTGCCGGCCGGGCGGTACGAGACGCTGCTGCCGCCGACCGCCGTGGCGGATCTGCTGATCTACCAGATGTGGTCGTCATCGGCACGGGACGCCGCCGAGGGCCGTACGGTCTTCGCCAAGCCGGGCGGCGCCACGCGCCTCGGCGAACGGCTGGCCGGGCTGCCCCTGACGCTGCGCAGCGATCCGCACGAGCCGGGCCTGGAGTCGGCGCCGTTCGTCCTCGCGCACGCCTCGGGCGGTGACACGTCGGTCTTCGACAACGGTCTGCCGCTCGCCGCCACCGAGTGGATCCGCGGGGGTGAGCTGGCCCACCTCGCCACCAGCAGGCACAGCGCGGGCCTGACCGGGCTCCCGGTGACGCCCGCCATCGACAACCTCATCCTCGACGGCGGCGGCGACCGCTCGCTGGACGAGATGGTCGCCGCCACCGGGCGCGGGCTGCTGCTCACCTGCCTCTGGTACATCCGCGAGGTCGACCCGGCGACGCTGCTGCTCACGGGCCTGACCAGGGACGGCGTCTACCTCGTCGAGAACGGCGAGGTCGTGGGCGAGGCGAACAACTTCCGGTTCAACGAGTCGCCGGTCGATCTGCTCGGCCGGGCCTCGGAGGCGGGCCGTACGGAGAAGACGCTGCCTCGTGAGTGGGGCGACTACTTCACCCGGGCCGCCATGCCCGCGCTGCGCGTCCCCGATTTCAATATGAGTTCGGTCAGCCAGGGCGTATAACCTCGGTCCTTGCACATCCGTGCACCCTGTAAGCACTCCCGAGGAGACGCGAGACCCGTGACGGACATCGTCGACGAGCTGAAGTGGCGGGGGCTTTTCTCCCTGTCCACCGATGAGGACGCACTGCGCAAGGCGCTCGCGGACGGTCCCGTCACGTTCTATTGCGGCTTCGACCCCACCGCGGCGAGCCTGCACGTGGGGCACCTCGTGCAGGTCCTCACCGTGCGCAGGCTCCAGCAGGCGGGCCACCGCCCGCTGGCGCTCGTCGGTGGCGCCACGGGCCAGATCGGCGACCCGCGGCCGACCGCCGAGCGCACCCTGAACGACCCGGAGACGGTCGCGAACTGGGTGGCGCGGCTGCGCTCGCAGATCGAGCCGTACCTGTCCTTCGAGGGCGAGAACGCCGCGACGATGGTCAACAACCTCGACTGGACCGCGGGCATGTCCGCCATCGAGTTCCTGCGTGACATCGGCAAGCACTTCCGGGTGAACAAGATGCTCACCAAGGACTCCGTGGCCCGCCGCCTGGAGTCGCAGGAGGGCATCTCCTACACGGAGTTCAGCTACCAGCTCCTCCAGGGCATGGACTTCCTGGAGCTGTACCGGCGGTACGGCTGCACGCTCCAGACCGGCGGCAGCGACCAGTGGGGCAACCTCACGGCGGGCATCGACCTGATCCACCGCCTGGAGCCGGACGCCGCGGTCCACGCCATGGGCACGCCGCTGATGCTCAAGTCGGACGGCACCAAGTTCGGCAAGTCCGAGGGCGGCGCCGTCTGGCTCGACCCGACGATGACGACGCCGTACGCGTTCTACCAGTTCTGGCTGAACACGGACGACCGGGACATCTCCACGTACATGCGGATCCTCTCCTTCAAGTCCCGCGAGGAGCTTGAGGAGATCGAGAAGCAGACCGAGGAGCGTCCGCAGGCGCGCGCCGCGCAGCGCGCCCTCGCCGAGGAGCTGACGACGCTGGTGCACGGCGCCGACCAGTGCGCCGCGGTCATCGCCGCGTCCAAGGCGCTCTTCGGCCAGGGCGATCTCGCCGACCTGGACGAGGCGACGCTGGCCGCCGCACTCTCCGAGCTGCCGCGCGTCGAGGTCGCCGAGCTGGGGCCGGTCGTGGACCTGCTCGCCGAGGTGGGCCTGGTGGCGAGCAAGTCGGCCGCGCGGCGCACGGTGAAGGAGGGCGGTGCCTACGTGAACAACGTGAAGGTCGCCGCCGAGGACGCCGTCCCCGCCCGCGAGGAGCTGCTGCACGGGCGCTGGCTCGTACTGCGGCGCGGCAAGAAGAACCTGGCGGCGGTCGAGGTCACGGCGGGCTGATCCGCGTACGGTCGCATACGCGTACGCCTCGGTGTCGCACACGCGTACGTTTCGACACGGCGCCCGCGAAGGCCCGGCTACCAGTGCGGCGAAGGCCCGGCTCCCCGCGTGGGGGCCGGGCCTTCGCCATGGGGCGCGCGTACGGCTAGGCCGTTCGTCTATTGCCCTTGATCATCTTGTACGCCGCGTCGCCCAGGCCGACGACCACGACCGCCGCGGCCAGCTGCAGGGCGTGGCGGCCCCAGTCGATGCCCTTGGTCTCGTTGATGCCGAACTGGGTCGCGAGCCAGTTGCCCAGGACGGCTCCGATGATGCCGAACACCGTGGTGAGCCAGATCGGACTGTGCTGCTTACCGGGCAGGATCGCCTTGGCAATCAGCCCCAGCACGAATCCCACGATGATCGCCCACAACCAGCCCATAGCTGCCTCCTTGTACGGCTCTACGTGAGCATTACCGCCAGTGTCGGCCCGTGCGCCGTACGGCGCATGTCGGGCGCCCCCATACGTGGCCGGACGCGGCGACCGCACCGGGGTGAGGCCTGACCCGGTCTCGTGGACTGCGCGGACCAGGCGTAACGTGGAAGCGCCGGACCGGGGTGGATTCCGAGGAGAGTCCGGCACAGCGGACAGGGTGGTGGAACGTGATGCGGAAGCAGAGCGGTGGCCAGGTCTTCCGGATCACGGGGGCCCGGCAGGGACTCGCGGAGGACGTGCGCGGCCGGCAGCGCCGGTATGTGATCTCGATGTCGGTCCGGACCGTCTCCGTCGTCGCCGCGGCCGTACTGTGGAACGTCGAACGGCACGTGGCCATCGTCGCCCTGGTGCTCGGCGTACTGCTCCCGTACATCTCCGTGGTCATCGCCAACGCGGGCCGCGAGAGCAACCCTTCGCTCCCGTCGACGTTCGTACCCACCCCTTCTCGGCCAATGCTCGCGCCGCCCGCCGCCGCCGGACCCGCGGAAACCGTCCCGGAAGATCCGGTGGGCGCCGCGCACGACCAGCGGCGCGGCACTTCACGGGCTCAGAACTGACCGTCGACGTTCCGCCAAGCTCAGGAAAAGCTCAGATCAATCATGAAGTTCCGGTGCCAGTCACCGGGTCCCCCGTGACATACTTCGTACGCGCTCCGCATCCCCCGTCGGAGCGACAGACCGACGCCGGGCAGCTCCCCCCGTGGCTGCTCGGCGTCGCCTTGTTCGGAACGTTTTTGGACGCGACTGTGAGTGACGAAACGCCGATTTGTTCCGCCAAGGGCTGCCGCGTGGCCGCGGTCTGGGTGCTCGCCTGGAACAACCCGAAGATCCACACGCCGGAGCGGCGCAAGACGTGGCTCGCGTGCGAGGAGCACCGCGAGCATCTCTCCCAATTCCTCGGCGTACGCGGGATGTTGAAGGACGTCGTGCCGCTGACGGAGTGGGAAGCCCCGGAGGGCCAAGGCTAGCCGCCGATCGCGGACATCGGGCGGTCCGGCTGGAGGAACGAGGGGTCGTCCAGGCCCGAACCGGCCTTCTTGCCCCACATGGCCTGCTTCCATATGCGGGCGATCGCCTCGTCCGAGCCGTCCGCCGTGCCCGTGCCGTCCTCGGGTGCCGCGCGCAGGGCGCCGCGCAGGTCGGTCTCCTCGGTGGCGAAGAGGCAGGTGCGCACCTGGCCGTCGGCCGTCAGCCTCGTACGGTCGCAGGCCGAGCAGAAGGGGCGGGTCACCGAGGCGATGACGCCGACGCGGTGCGGGCCGCCGTCGACGATCCAGCGCTCGGCGGGTGCGGAGCCGCGCTCCCCGGTGCCCTCCTCCGTCAGCTCGAAGCGGGTGCGGAGGGACTGCAGGATGTCACCCGCGGTGATCATGCCGTCGCGCTTCCAGCCGTGCTGGGCGTCGAGGGGCATCTGCTCGATGAAGCGCAGCTCGTAGTCGTTCTCGACGGCCCAGGCGAGGAGGTCGGGGGCCTCGTCGTCGTTCAGCCCCGGCATCAGGACGGTGTTGACCTTGACAGGGGTGAGGCCCGCGTCCCGGGCGGCTTCGAGGCCTTCGAGGACGTCCTTGTGGCGGTCACGGCGGGTGAGCGTCTTGAAGACGTCGGGGCGCAGGGTGTCCAGCGAGACGTTGACCCGGTCGAGGCCCGCGGCCTTCAGGGCCTTCGCGGTGCGCTTGAGGCCGATGCCGTTCGTCGTCAGGGACATCTTGGGGCGGGGCTCCAGCTGGGCGCAGCGCTCGACGATCCCGACGAGGCCGGGGCGCAGCAGGGGCTCGCCACCGGTGAAGCGGACTTCCGTGATCCCGAGCTGGGTGACGGCGATCCGCACGAGGCGCACGATCTCGTCGTCGGTGAGCAGATCGGGCTTGGCGAGCCACTGCAGGCCCTCTTCGGGCATGCAGTACGTGCAGCGCAGATTGCAGCGGTCGGTCAGTGATACGCGCAGGTCAGTGGCTACGCGGCCATATGTGTCGATGAGCACTGCGGCCCCCTCCCCGGCGGTCGGATGCTGCTGGGTCCCCTCGGTAGGGGTCCCACTGCTTTCGACCTTACGCGACACCTCTGACAACACCATGGGCCATTTGCCACGAGGAACGGTGCGGCCGCGTCGTAGGACTCTACGACGCGGCCGCTACGGGCGTGTGAACAATTCCTGTCAGTGGGCGCCCACGCCGGTGAGGGACTTGACCTCCAGCTCGGCGTACTTGCCCTTGTCCGGCTTCTCCTTGGAGAGGACCGAACCGAGCCAGCCGAGCAGGAAGCCCAGCGGGATGGAGATCAGGCCCGGGTTCTCCAGCGGGAAGAGGTCGAAGTTCGCGTCGGGGAACATCGAGGTGGGCTTGCCCGAGACGACCGGCGAGAACAGCACCAGACCGACGGCCGCGGCCAGGCCGCCGTAAATCGACCAGAGCGCGCCCTGGGTGGTGAACTTCTTCCAGAACAGGCTGTAGAGGATCGTCGGGAGGTTGGCCGAGGCGGCGACCGCGAAGGCGAGCGCGACGAGGCCGGCCACGTTCAGGTCGCGGGCGAGCGCACCGAGGGCGATGGAGACGACGCCGATGAAGACGGTCGCCCAGCGGGCGGCCTTCATCTCCTCCTTCTCGGTGGCCTTGCCCTTGCGGATGACGTTGGCGTAGATGTCGTGCGCGAAGGACGACGACGAGGCGAGCGTCAGTCCCGCGACGACCGCGAGGATGGTGGCGAAGGCGACCGCGGAGATCACCGCGAGCAGGATCGCGCCGCCGGTGGAGTCGCCACCGCCGCCGATCTCCAGGGCGGCCAGCGGCGCGGCCGTGTTGCCCGCCTTGTTGGAGGCGATGATGTCGCCGGGCTTGAGCAGGGCCGCGGCGCCGAAGCCGAGCACGATGGTCATCAGGTAGAAGGCGCCGATGATGCCGATCGCCCAGTTCACCGACTTACGGGCGGCCTTGGCCGTGGGCACGGTGTAGAAGCGGATCAGGATGTGGGGCAGTCCCGCGGTGCCGAGGACCAGGGCGATGCCGAGCGAGATGAAGTCCAGCTTCGAGGTGGCGCTCGCGCCGTACTTGAGGCCGGGCTCCAGGAACTTCGAGCCTTGGCCGCTGTTGGAGGCGGCGGAGCCGAGCAGGTCCGAGACGTTGAAGTTGAACTTCAGCAGGATCAGGAAGGTGATGAGCACGGTGCCGGTGATGAGCAGGACGGCCTTGACCATCTGCACCCAGGTGGTGCCCTTCATGCCGCCGATGGTGACGTAGACGATCATCAGGACGCCGACGAGGGCGACGATGAGGATCTTGCCCGCGTCGGAGGTGATGCCGAGCAGCAGGGAGACCAGGACGCCCGCGCCCGCCATCTGCGCGAGCAGGTAGAAGATCGAGACGACGATGGTGGAGGTGCCCGCGGCCGTACGGACCGGGCGCTGGCGCATGCGGTAGGCGAGGACGTCGCCCATGGTGTAGCGCCCGGAGTTGCGCAGCGGCTCGGCGACCAGGAGCAGCGCCACGAGCCAGGCGACCAGGAAGCCGATGGAGTACAGGAATCCGTCGTAGCCGAAGAGGGCGATGGCGCCCGCGATGCCGAGGAAGGACGCGGCGGACATGTAGTCGCCGGAGATCGCCAGACCGTTCTGGAAGCCGGTGAACTGGCGGCCGCCCGCGTAGAAGTCGGCGGCGCTCTTGGTCTGCCGGCCCGCCCAGACGGTGATGCAGAGGGTCGCGACGACGAAGGCGGCGAAGAGGCTGATGATCAGCGGCCGGTGCTGGGAGGCGTCGGACGCGGCCGCGAGGTCGATGACGGCGTTCTGCGCGGGGCTCATGCGTCGCCCTCCTTGCGGGACTCCGTACGGGACTCCGTGCCGGACTCCATGCGGGACTCCATACGGGACTTGATCGCCTCGGACTTGGGGTCGAGCTTCGCCGCGGCGTGCCGCGAGTAGAACCAGGCGATGAGGAAGGTGGTCAGGAACTGCCCGAGGCCGAGCACCAGGGCGACGTTGATGTTGCCGAAGAGCTTGGTGCCCATGAGGTCGCCCGCGTAGTTGGAGAGCAGGACGTACACGAGGTACCAGGTGATGAAGGCGACGGTGAGCGGGAAGGCGAACGAGCGGTGGGCGCGGCGCAGTTCACCGAACTCCGCGCTCTCCTGCACCTCGATGAACTCCTCCGTGGAGGGCGCGTGGGGAGCGGGTTCTTTTCCTGCGCCACCCTTCGAAGGGGGCGGTGCGGCGGTGGCCACGGAGTCTCCTCGTGGTGCGGGCGGGGTG
>NZ_WMBF01000848.1:0-1163 GCF_019400875.1 Streptomyces anatolicus
GCGTCGGTGGTGCCGGGGGGCGGGCAACGCGGGGCGGCCTCCCGGCGTCTTCGGTGATGGATCTCGTATGCCCCTCGTCGTATCGCCGTTCGTCGTATCGCCGGTCGTCATGTTGCGGCTCGGTGGGTGCGGAGGTACGGCCCCTTCGGGCGGAGCTTTCCTTGGCCTGATTGGTTGCCCGCGTGGCGCGGAATGGGTGATGAGATTCGCCATACCCCATCAATTCGGGCATTTGGTCTAAGGTGGGTGAGATTGTCTGACGGAGGTACGAGATCCACAGCGCCAGGGAACCGGACCACCCATCGACCGCGGACCACCGAAGGGCCCCAGCCGTGACTGTGAACACCCCCGAGAACCTCTCCGACGACCTCGCCGCGAGACTGCCCGAAACCTGGGCCGCCACCCGGCTGACCGTCGTCATGCCCACGTACAACGAAGCGGGGAACCTGCCCGGCATGGCCGAGGCCCTGATGGCACTCCCGCTGCCCGGCCTGCGCCTCCTCGTCGTCGACGACTCCAGCCCCGACGGCACCGGCGAGATCGCCGAGCGCTTCGCGGAGCGGTATGGCAGCGCCCGGATGAGCGTCCTGCACCGCACCGAGAAGGACGGGCTCGGCCGGGCCTACGCGGCCGGTATGACGCGGGCCGTCGCCGAGGGCGCGGAGTACGTCCTCCAGATGGACGCCGACGGCAGCCACCCCGTGGCGAAGGCCGCCGAGCTGCTGGGCGTCGCGCTCGCCACCGACGCGGGCGTCGTCATCGGCAGCCGGTATGTGCAGGGCGGCACGCTCTCCGACGCCTGGGGCGCCCACCGCAAGCTGCTCTCCCGCTGGGCCAACGCCTACGCGGGCACCATCCTCGGCACGCGCGTCCGCGACATCACCGGCGGCTTCAACATCTGGCGCGCGGACGCCCTGCGCGCCATCGACCTCGCCTCCGTGGACAGCGCGGGGTACAGCTTCCAGGTCGAGATGAAGTACCGGGCGCTGCGGCGCGGCTTCGGCGTCATGGAGGTGCCGATCCACTTCGAGGACCGCACGGTCGGCGAGTCGAAGATGAACCTGATGGTGCAGCTGGAGTCGATCATCATGCCCTGGAAGCTGCGGCTCGGGGCGAGCGGATCCCGGCCGGGTGCGGGTGCGGGTACGGGGTCGGGGACGGGT
>NZ_WMBF01000849.1:0-1160 GCF_019400875.1 Streptomyces anatolicus
TCCCCGATCCTTCCCCGGGGGCCGCCAGGAAGCACCGGAAGGCCGCACCCGGGCACCGGGTGGTCCGGGGCACCCCTCGACATCCGGTAGAGTTATCCAGGTCAGCAGGCGCCGCTAGCTCAGTTGGTTAGAGCAGCTGACTCTTAATCAGCGGGTCCGGGGTTCGAGTCCCTGGCGGCGCACAGACAGCGAAGGCCCTCCGTTCACGCGGAGGGCCTTCGTCGTGTCTCCCGGAGGGCCTTCGTCGCTTCTCCCGGAGGTCCTTGCCCGTGCGCGCGGGGCCGACCCCCCGTATCCGTACCGCTACCGTTGCGCCATGGCGCGCGACATCCAGGAGCGGATCAAGAAGCTCATCATCGATTCCCGGCTGCCCTCCGGGGCCCCGCTCCCCACCGAGCCCGAGCTGATGGAGCGCCTGGGCGTCAGCAGGAACTCCGTACGGGAAGCGCTCAAGGCGCTCCAGGCCATGGGGATCGTGGAGGTTCGGCACGGTTTCGGTACGTATGTCGGTCCGATGTCGGTCGCGCCGATGATCGAGGGCCTTGCCTTCCGCACGGTCGCGGGCCACTACCGCGGCGAGGACAGCCTGCTCCAGCTCCTGGAGCTGCGCGAGGCCGTCGAGACCGGGCTGATCGCGCGCCTCGCGGGCCGGGTCCCGGAGGCCGACCTCGCCGAACTGGACGCCCTGGTGGACCGGATGGAGACCGAGGCCGCCTCCGCGGACGGCGCCGTGCACGCCGAGACCGACCGCGCCTTCCACGCCGCGCTCTACCGCGGCCTCGGCAACCTCCTCCTCGGCGAGGTCCTCGAGGCGTTCTGGGACGCCTTCCACAAGGTCCGCACCGACCTGGTGGACGTGCCGCAGGATCCCAGGGTCACCTGCCGCCAGCACCGCGAGATCCTGGAGGCGGTGCGCTCGGGGGACGCCGTCCGCGCCGAGCAGGCCATAAGGGAACACTTCGGCAACATCCGTACGCGTTTGCGGTCACCCGCCTCAACAGGCGCCCCAAATCGCACTTATGACCGGTAAACCACCTGTTTGGCTCTTGCGATCAAGCCACGGAGCGTAGAACCCTGGCCTGGAGCCATTGGCTCTCATGAGGCGGGCGGTACGGGGCAGTTGGGGGCCCGGGACGACCGCGACAGGCAGGGCCGGGGAC
>NZ_WMBF01000123.1:0-15737 GCF_019400875.1 Streptomyces anatolicus
GCACCCCGTGCCGCATCGCCATCACCATCTTGATCACACCAGCGACACCCGCCGCAGCCGACGTATGCCCGATGTTCGACTTGATCGACCCGAGCCACAACGGATCACCATCCCGCTCCTGGCCATAAGTCGCCAGCAACGCCTGCGCCTCGATCGGGTCACCCAACTTCGTACCCGTGCCATGCCCCTCAACCGCGTCCACCTCCGACGCCGCGAGCCCGGCACTCGCAAGCGCCTGCCGGATCACCCGCTCCTGCGAAGGACCGTTCGGCGCGGTCAGACCATTGCTCGCACCGTCCTGATTGACGGCCGAACCCCGCACCAGACCCAGAATCCTGTGCCCCTTGCGCTTCGCGTCGGACAGCCGCTCCACCACGAGCGCGCCGACACCGTCGGAGAACCCGGTCCCGTCGGCGGAAGCCGAGTAAGCCTTGCAGCGGCCGTCCGGCGAGACCGCCCGCTGGCGGCTGAACTCGGTGAGGAGGTACGGGCCCGCAAGCAGGGTCACACCGCCGACCAGCGCCAGCGAACACTCACCGGACCGCAGCGCCTGGGAGGCCAGGTGCAGGGCGACGGCGGACGACGAGCAGGCCGTGTCCACGGAGAGCGCGGGGCCCTCAAGGCCCAGCGTGTACGCGATGCGGCCGGACACGACACTTGTCGTCGTGCCGGTCAGGCGGTAGCCCTCCAGTTCGGCGGAGGCCATGCCGCCGTAGTCGGTGGTCACCACACCGGCGAACACGCCGGTGTCGCTGCCCCGCAGCGTCGTCGGGTCGATGCCCGCGTCCTCGAACGCCTCCCACGAGGCCTCAAGCAGCAACCGCTGCTGCGGGTCCATGGCGACGGCCTCGCGCGGGCTGATCCCGAAGAACTCCGCGTCGAACTCCCCGATCCGCTCCAGGAAGGCGCCACCCCGAGTGTTGATCTTCCCGGGCTTGTCCGGGTCGGGGTCGTAGATGTTCGGGTCCCAGCCACGGTCGGTGGGCAGACCGCCCACCGCGTCGCGGCCGGCGGCCACCAGCTTCCACAGCTCCTCCGGGGAGGTGACCCCGCCGGGGTAACGGCAGCTCATGCCGACGATCGCCAGGGGCTCGTCCAGCTCGCCCCGCTTCACCCGCGCGACGCGCCTCTTCGGCGCTTCCACCGCGCCACCGATCTCGGAGAGCAGCAGCCTCGCGACGGCGTCCGGGGTTGGGTGGTCGAAGACCAGGGTCGCGGGCAGCCGTACGCCCGTGCTCTGGGTGAGCCGGTTGCGCAGTTCGACCGCGCTGAGCGAGTCGAACCCGAGGTCCTTGAAGGCGCGTTCGGTGTCGATCGCGGCTGCGGAGGCGTGACCGAGTACCGCTGCGACCTGCTCCCGCACCGCGTCCAGGACGATCCGTTCCCGGTCGGTCTCCGCGACGCCCGCCAGGCGCTGGGCGAGCGAGCCGCCGGTGTCCGCGCGCCGGGCGGGGGCGGGAGCCAGGCCGCGCAGCAGCGCGGGCAGCAGACCGGCCCTGGCCTGGGCGCGCAGCGCGGCCGGGTCGAGCTGTACGGGCGCCAGGAGGGCACGGTCCGCGCCGAGCGCCAGGTCGAACAGTTCAACTCCGCGTTCCTGGGACAGCGCGCCCACACCGGTGCGCTCCAGGCGGGCGAGATCGGCCTCGGCGAGCTGGTCCGCCATACCGCCGGCGTCGCCCCACAGCCCCCAGGCGAGGGAGGTGGCAGGCAGCCCGGCGGCCCGCCGGGAGGCAGCCAGCGCGTCCAACGCCGCATTGGCGGCAGCGTAATTGCCCTGCCCCGGGCTGCCGATCAGCGCGGCGACCGACGAGAACAGTACGAACGCTGAAAGGTCATTCCCAGCTGTCAGCTCGTGCAGATGCCACGCCGCATCCACCTTCGGACGCATCACGCGCTCGATCTGCTCCACCGACATCGACTCGATGACACCGTCATCCAGCACACCAGCCGCATGCACCACACCCGTCAACGGCCGCTCCGCCAGAGCCAGCGCCGCAGCCAACTGCTCCCGATCGGATACGTCACACGCGGCAACCTGCGCCTGACACCCCAGGCCCGCCAACTCCGCCACCAACTCGGCCGCGCCATCAGCCTCCAGCCCACGCCTGCTCAGCAACAACAGATGCCGCACACCATGCACGGAAGCCAGATGCCGCGCGAACACCGCACCCAGACCACCCGTACCACCCGTGACCAGCACCGTCCCGTCCGCGTCACCGAGAACGGGCGCCGCGCTGACCGTCGTACCGACACGAGCGAGCCTCGGCGCGAGCAATGCGCCGCCACGGCAAGCAAGTTGGGGCTCGCCGTCGGTACGCAGCACCGCACCCCAGTCAGGCTCGTCGCCGCCATCGAGGTCGAGGTCGACCAGGAGGAACCGCCCCGGGTGCTCGGTCTGCGCACTGCGCAGCAGACCCCACACGGCCGCCTGAGCGGCATCAGGGGCATCGGCCCCCTCGCTGTCGGAGGCGACCGCGCCTCGGGTCGTAATCACCAGCCGGGACTCGGCGAGCCCCTCACCGGCGTCCAGCCAGCGCCGCGCCAGCGCGAGCGCCTGGGCGGCCGTGGCGTGCACGGAGGCGGGGCCGGACCCACCGGTGGTGGGAACGGCGGCGAGCACAGCCCGTGGCGCCGGTTCACCCCCGGCGAGTGCCTGCTCCAGTGCGTCCAGGTCGGGGTAGGTCTCCCCCGCCCCGATCCGTACGACGTCCGCGTCCCGCGCGTCGACGGCCGTACCCGTACCCGTACCGCTACCGGTACCGGTCTCGATCCGCGTCCAGTCCACCGCGTACAGGGACTGCCGCGCGTCGCCGCGCGCACCGTCGATGCGCTCCTGCTCCACGGGGCGCACCACGAGGGAACGCACGGACACCACAGGGTTCCCGTCCTCGTCGACGGCGTCCAGCCGCAGCGAGGTGTCACTGGTCATGGCAGAGCGGACCCGCAGCCGGGAGACACCGGCGCGGTCGAGTCGTACCCCGCTCCAGCTGAACGGCATGAGGTGCGCCGCCGCGCCCTCCCCGGTGAGCAGCACCACGCCGCTCTGCAGCGCGGAGTCGAAGAGCGCGGGGTGGATGCCGAAGCCCTCGTGCCCCTCGGGCAGGGTCACCTCGGCGTACGTCTCGTCGCCGTCGCGCCACATGGCCTCGACGCCGTGGAAGAGGGGGCCGTAGTCGTAGCCGAGGTCGGCGAGGCGGCCGTAGAGGTCGTCGACGGGCACCTGTTCGGCGTCCTGCGGCGGCCACTGCTCCGACCAGGCCGCCGCGGGCGCGCTGTCGGCGCCGAGGGTGCCCCGGCCGTGGCAGGTGCTCTCGGTCTCCCCGGTGGCGTGCTCGGGCCGCGAGTAGACCGCGACGTCGCGTCGGCCGTCCGGCCCTGCCGCCCCGACGGTGATCTGGAGCTGGCGGGTGACGCCCTCCTGGATGAGCAGAGGCGACTCGAGGACCAGCTCGTCGAGTACGGGGCTGCCGACGTGGCGCCCCGCGGTGAGAGCCAGCTCCACGAGCCCGGTGCCGGGCACGACCATGGTGCCGAGCAACAGGTGCTCCGCGACCCAGGGCTGCGTCTCGGCCGAGACAAGCCCGGTCAGGATCCACTCGTCGCGGTCACCGACCTGCACGGCGGCAGCAAGGAGCGGGTGGTCGACGGCGGTGAGCCCGGCGGCCGCGACATCTCCGGCACCGGTGCCGGGCGTCAGCCAGAAGCGCTCACGCTGGAAGGCGTACGTGGGCAGCTCGACGCGCTGAGCGCCCGTACCGGCGTAGAAGGCGTCCCAACCCACCCGTATGCCTGCCGTGTACGCGCGACCCACGAAGGCGGCGAACGTCTCGCGCTCACCGCGCTTGGCCCGCAGCGCCGGGATGAAGGCAGCCTCGGAGTCCTCCACGCACTGACGGGCCATAGCCGACAGCACGGCGTCGGGGCCCAGCTCCAGGAAGCGGCGGACGCCCAGGTCCCAGAGAGTGCCGATGCCATCGGCGAAGCGCACCGCCTGGCGTACGTGGCGCACCCAGTACTCGGCATTGAAAGCGGTCACCAGCTCACCGGTGACGTTCGAGACCACAGGAATACGAGGCTCCGCGAACGTCAGCTTCTCCGCGACCGCGCGGAACTCGGCCAGCATCGGCTCCATCCGCGCCGAGTGGAAGGCATGAGAGACCCGCAGCCGGGTCGTCTTACGGCCCTCCCACAGCGGCAGCCACTCCTCCACGGCGTCCGCGTCACCGGACACCACCACCGCACGGGGCCCGTTCACTGCAGCGATGTCCAGCCGCCCCTCGAACCCGGCCAGCGACTCGGCGACCTCAGCCTCCTCGGCCTGCACCGCGACCATCGCCCCGCCAGCAGGGAGAGCCCCCATCAACCGCCCGCGAGCCACGCACAGTTCAACCGCGTCGGCCAGCGACAGCACGCCCGATACGTGCGCGGCAGCGATCTCGCCGACCGAGTGCCCGATGAGGAAGTCCGCCCGAACCCCCAGCGACTCAGCCAGCCGGAACAACGCCACCTCAACGGCGAACAACGCGACCTGCGTGAACTCCGTCGAGTTCAGTACGTCACCCTCAGCCGCCAGCAGCTCTCGCAACGACCGGCCCAACCTCGGGTCAGCCTCCGCACACACCTCACTCAACGCCTGCTCAAAGACCGGGAACCCCGAAGCCAGCTCCAGGCCCATTCCAGCCCGCTGCGACCCCTGCCCCGTAAACAAGAACGCCGACTTACCACCGACAGCCGACTCGCCGACCGTCACCTCACCCAGCCGCGCCAGCAGCTCATCCCGGTCCGAGGCGACGACCACCGCCCGGCGATCCAGCAACGCCCTCGACGTCACCGACGAGAAAGCAACATCCGCCACCGAGACACCCACATCAGCGGAAACCCGCTCACGCAAACGCTCCACCTGCGCCCGCAACGCCGCATCCGTACGCCCGGACAACACCACCGGCACCGGAGCCACAGGCGCCGCCTGCTCCAGCGCCGCCGGGGCCTCCTCGACCGGCGGCGCCTCCTCGAGAATCACGTGCGCGTTCGTCCCGCTCACCCCGAACGACGACACACCCGCCCGACGCGGACGGTCCCCGCCCGTCCACTCCCGCGCCTCGGTCAGCAGCTCGACGCGGCCCGACTCCCAATTCACGTGCGGGGACTGCTCGTCCGCGTGCAGCGTCTGCGGCAGCACCCCATGCCGCATCGCCATCACCATCTTGATCACACCGGCCACGCCCGCCGCAGCGGACGTATGACCGATGTTCGACTTGATCGAGCCGAGCCACAGCGGATCACCGTCCCGCTCCTGGCCATAAGTCGCCAGCAACGCCTGCGCCTCGATGGGGTCGCCCAGCTTCGTGCCCGTGCCATGGCCCTCGACCGCGTCCACCTCCGACGCAGCGAGACCGGCACTCTCCAGCGCCTGCCGGATCACCCGCTCCTGTGCCGGGCCGCTCGGCGCGGTCAGGCCGTTGCTCGCGCCGTCCTGGTTGACGGCGGAGCCACGGATCAGGCCGAGGATCCTGCGGCCGTTGCGCTTCGCGTCGGACAGGCGCTCCAGGACCACCATGCCGACGCCGTCGGAGAAGCCGGTGCCGTCCGCCGACGCCGAGTACGCCTTGCAGCGGCCGTCGCGGGCCAGCCCGCGCTGGCGGCTGAACTCGACGAAGAGGAAGGGGCCCGCGAGCACGGTGACGCCACCGGCGAGCGCCAGCGAGCACTCGCCGGAGCGCAACGCGTTCGCCGCGAGGTGCAGGGCGACGAGCGACGCGGAGCAGGCGGTGTCGATGGTGACGGCCGGGCCCTCGAGGCCCAGGCTGTAGGCGACGCGGCCCGACATCACGCTGCTCTGGGTGCCGGTCACCCGGAAGCCCTCCAGCTCGGGCAGCGACGACGGGCCGTAGTCGGAGGAGACCGTGCCCGCGTACACACCGGTGTCGCTGCCGCGCAGGGTCGTCGGGTCGATGCCCGCGTCCTCGAACGCCTCCCAGGCCGTCTCCAGCGTCAGCCGCTGGGTCGGGTCCATGGCGGTCGCCTCGCGCGGGCTGATCCCGAAGAAGTCGGCGTCGAAGGAGGTGACGGTGTCGATGAAGCCGCCCTCGGTCGCGTACGCGGTGCCGGGCTGCTCCGGGTCCGGGTCGTAGAGCCCCTCCAGGTCCCAGCCCCGGTCGGTGGGGAACGGGCCCATGCCGTCGCGGCCAGCCGCGACCAGCTCCCACAGCTCCTCGGGCGAGTTCGCGCCGCCCGGGTACCGGCAGCTCATGCCGACGATCGCGATCGGCTCGACGTCCCGCTGCTCCAGCTCGCGCACCCGGCGGTTGGCGGTGCGCAGTTCGCCGGTCACGCGCATCAGGTACTGACGGAGCTTCTGCTCGTCGCTCGTCAATCCGGCCCGGCCGTCCTCAGTCTTCCCGGTCATGCGGATCCGAGCTCCTTGTCGATCATGTCGAACATCTCGCTGTTGGAGACGAAGTCGAGGGATTCTTCGAGGTTGTCTTCGGTGTCGTCCTGGTCGGTGTCCGTCGCGCTCAGCAGCGTGAGCAGGCGGTTGCTGAGCGAGCGCATACGGGATTCCGCGCCGCCCAGCTGCTGCGCGTCGCCCGCCACGGCGATCAGGAGCGCCTCAAGGCGCTGCAGCTCCCCTTCGAGGGGCGAGGGGCCCGGCCCCGCGGCTGCGCCGCCGACCTCGGCGAGGATCATCCGGGCGACTTCGACCGGGGTGGGATGGTCGAACACCAGCGTCGCGGGCAGCCGCACTCCGGCGACCTGGCTGAGCCGGTTGCGCAGCTCGACCGCGGCCAGCGAGTCGAAGCCCAGGTCCTTGAAGGCGCGCTCGGCGTCGACGGCGTCCGCGGAGGCGTGGCCGAGGATGGACGCGACCTGGTTGCGCACCAGGTCCAGGACGACCTCCTCGCGGTCGGCCTCGGCCACACCGGTGAGCAGCCTCTCCAGCGACCGGGCGTTGTCGGCGCGGCGCGCGGTGGTGCGCACCAGGCCGCGCAGCAGGGCGGGCAGCATGCCGGCCCTGGCCTGCTCGCGCAGTGCGCCGAGGTCGAGGCGGACGGGGGCGAGCAGGGCGGCCTCGGAGCCCAGTGCCTGGTCGAACAGTTCCAGGCCGAGGTCGCTGGAGATCGCGCCGATGCCGGTGCGCTCCATGCGGGCGAGGTCCGCCTCGTCCAGCTCGCCGGTCATGCCCGTGGAGTCGGACCACAGGCCCCACGCCAGGGACAGGGTGGGCAGGCCCGCCGCCTGGCGCAGTGCGGCGAGCGCGTCGACCGCGGAGTTGGCGGCGGCGTAGTTGGCCTGGCCCGCGTTGCCGAGCAGGCCCGCGGCGGAGGAGAACAGCACGAACGCCGACAGGTCCATGCGGGCGGTCAGCTCGTGCAGGTGCCATGCGGCGTCCAGCTTGGGCCGCATGACGTGTCGTATCTGCTCGGGAGAGAGCGACTCGATGACGCTGTCGGCGAGCACACCGGCCGTGTGGATGACGGCGGTGAGCGGGCGTTCGACGGAGTCGAGCAGGGCGGCGACCTGCTCCCGGTCGGCCACGTCGCAGGCGGCGACTTGGGCCTGTGCGCCCAGCGCCTCCAGTTCGGCGACGAGTTCGGCGGCGCCGTCGGCGGCGGGGCCGCGCCTGCTGACCAAGAGCAGGTGGCGTACGCCGTGCCGGGTGACAAGGTGCTTGGCGAACAGGGCGCCGAGGCCGCCGGTGCCGCCGGTGATCAGTACGGTGCGCTCGGGGTCCAGGGGCGCCGGCACGGTCAGCACGACCTTGCCGACGTTGCGTCCCTCGCGCAGGAAGCGGAAGGCCTCCGCGCCCCGGCGTACGTCCCAGGCGCGGATCGGCGACGGGGTGAGCGTGCCGCGCTCGAACAGGCCGGCTATCTCGACCAGCATCTCCTGGATGCGGTCCGGGCCCGCCTCCAACAGGTCGTACGAGCGGTAGCGCACGCCCTCGCGCAGGCGGGCGACGGCCTCCGGGTCGCGGATGTCGGTCTTACCCATCTCGATGAAGCGGCCGCCGCGCGGCAGCAGTTCGAACGAGGCGTCGACGAACTCATTGGCCAGGGAGTTCAGCACGACGTCCACGCCGCTGCCGCCGGTCGCCTCGTGGAGGGCGTCGCGGAACCCGAGGTCGCGGGAGGACGCGATGCGCTCGGCGGGCACGCCGAGCGCGCGCACGGCGTCCCACTTGGCCGGGCTCGCCGTGGCGAAGATCTCCGCGCCGAAGTGCTCGGCAAGTTGCACGGCGGCCATGCCGACGCCTCCGGCGGCCGCGTGCACCAGCAGCTTCTCGCCCGCCTTGAGGTCGGCGAGGTCGACCAGGCCGTAGTAGGCGGTCAGGTAGACGACGGGGATCGCGGCAGCCTCGGCGAACGTCAGCTGCTCCGGCATGCGTGCGACGGTCTTGCGGTCGGCGACGGCGACGGGGCCGAAGGCATCCATCACCAGGCCGAACACCCGGTCGCCGGGCTTGAGGTCGGTCACGGCGGAACCGACCTCGATGACGACGCCGGCCGCCTCGCTGCCCAGCGGCGCGTCGCCCGGGTACATGCCGAGGGCGATCAGGACGTCGCGGAAGTTGAGCCCCGCGGCGCGGACCGCGATGCGGACCTCGCCGACGCCCAGCGCGCGGGCGCCGTCCGAGGGGACGATGGCCAGGTCCTCCAGGGACCCCTTCCGGGTGCTCGACAGGCGCCACGCCTCACCGGACGGCCCCGCGGTCGCGCGGGCCAGGCGGGGCGCGAGGAGCGCGCCGCCGCGCACGGCGAGCTGCGGCTCGTCCAGGCCGGTCAGGGACGTCCAGTCGGGCTGGGCGCCCCCGTCGGTGTCGACGAGGACGAAGCGGCCCGGGTGCTCGCTCTGGGCGCTGCGGAGCAGGCCCCAGGCCGGTGCCTGCGCGAGGTCGACGGTGTCGGTGCCGACGGCGACCGCGTGCCGGGTCACCACGACCAGGCGGGCCTCGCCCAGCCACTCGCTGGCGAGCCACCGCTGGGCCAGGGCGAGGGTGCTCTCGGCGACCGCGCTCGCGGCGCGGGCGGGGTCCTCGTCGGCGGGGGTGTCGATCGCGGCGAGGACCAGGTCGACGCCCGGGGCCCCCTCGGCGCGCGCGGTCTCCAGGGCGGACAGGTCGGCGTAGCGCTCGCCCGGCGCGTCCAGGTCGCCGATGACCGCGATGCGGGCCTGCCCCGGCGTTCCGGTGACAGGCGTCCACTCCAGCTGGAACAGGGTGTTCTGGCCGGCTCCCGCGGCCGCGAGCCGGGCCGGGTCCACGGGGCGTACGGCGAGGCTGTCGACGGCGACGACCAGGTCGCCGTTCTCGTCGACGACGTCGATACGGAAGGCGGACTCGCCGACGGGGGCGATGCGCACCCGCGCCACGGCGGGCGTCGCGCTCCCGCACCGCACTCCGGACCAGGAGAAGGGCAGGTCGGGTGCGGTACCGGGGTCCTTGTCGACCATGGTGGGGTGCAGCGCGGAGTCGAACAGCGCCGGGTGGACGGCGAATCCGTCGACGGCGGTGTCCTCGGGCAGGGCCACTTCGGCGTAGATCTCGGAGCCGCTGCGCCACACCGCCTGCGCGCCCTGGAACAGGGGGCCGTAGTCGAGCCCGATGTCGGCAAGCCGCTCGTACAGGGCGTC
Organism: Streptomyces anatolicus; assembly: GCF_019400875.1. NCBI lineage: Bacteria > Bacillati > Actinomycetota > Actinomycetes > Kitasatosporales > Streptomycetaceae > Streptomyces > Streptomyces anatolicus. The sequence goes on from NZ_WMBF01000123.1 coordinate 9,631, forward strand.
GACGGAGATCTCGGTGCCCGCGACCGGCGGCCAGTGGGCGGGGAACGGCGCGACGGGCTCCGCCTCGGGCGCCAGGCGGCCGTGGGCGTGCCGCACGACCTGCCGGGCGTCGTCCGCTCCGGCCCCGGCCTGGGGCTCGGTGCCGGTCTCGGACAGGGAGTGGACGACGATCTCGCGGCGGCCGTCCTCGTCGGGCGGGCCGACGGTGACCTTGAGGTGCCGGGCGGTGTCCTCGTCGAGGGTGAGCGGGGCCTCCAGGATCAGTTCGTCGAGGAGTTCGCAGCCGATGTGCCGGGCGGCGGCGAGGACGAGTTCGACGAGCGCGGCGCCGGGCACGACGACCGCGCCGAGTACGACGTGGTCGCGTACCCAGGGCTGGGTGTCGGTGGAGATGCGGCCGGTGAAGACCCACTCGTCACGGTCGCCGACCTGTACGGCCGCGGCCAGGATCGGGTGCCGGGTCCGCTCGAGGCCCGCCGCGGTGAGGTCACCGCCGCGCAGCGAAGGCGTCAGCCAGAACCGCTCGCGCTGGAAGGCGTACGTGGGCAGGTCCACGCGCTTGGCCCCGGCGCCCGCGTAGACGGCGTCCCAGTCGACCTTGACGCCGACGGTGTGCGCCTCGCCGAGCGAGAGCAGGAAGCGGGCGAGCCCGCCTTCGTCGCGTCGCAGCGAACCGACGACGCCGACGCGCTGGTCCGTGCCGTGCGCGGCCTCAAGGGTCTCTGAGACCGCCATCGTCAGTACGGGGTGCGGCGAGACCTCGATGAAGCAGCCCATGCCCTTCTCGGTGAGGGCGCGGATGGCGGGTTCGAACCCGACCTGGCTGCGCAGATTCGTGTACCAGTACGAGGCATCCATACGAGCGGTGTCGATAAAACCACCCGTGACCGTGGAGTAGAACGGCACCCGCCCACTCACCGGCTTCACCGGCCCCAGCACGGCCAGCAACTCCGCCTCGATGACCTCCACCTGCGCCGAGTGCGAGGCATAGTCCACCTTCACCCGACGCGCACGAACACCCTCAGCCTCGCAGAGCGCCAGCACCTCATCCAGCGCACCCGGCTCACCCGCCACCACCACAGCAGCCGGACCATTCACCGCCGCCACCGACACACGACCCTCGTAAGGGGCGATCAGCTCCTCGACCCGCCCCACCGGCAACGCCACCGACATCATCCCGCCAAGACCGGCAAGACGATCCCGCACCAACACACTGCGCACCGCCACAACCCGCGCCGCATCCCGCAACGAAAGCCCACCCGCGACATACGCGGCGGCGATCTCACCCTGCGAATGCCCCACCACGGCGGACGGCTCCACGCCGTACGAACGCCACAGCGCCGCCAGACTCACCATCACCGCGAACAGAGCAGGCTGCACCACATCAACCCGATCGAAGCCCGGCGCACCCGGAGCGCTCCGCAGCACATCGATCAGATCCCAGTCCACGAACTCCGCGAGCGCTTCCGCGCACTTGGCTATCTCAGCGGCGAAAACGGGCGAGGTGTCCAGGAGTTCGACCGCCATGCCCAGCCACTGGGCGCCCTGCCCCGGGAAGACGAAGACCGGCTTGACGACCGATCCGGTGACCTGGCCCTCCGCCACGTTCGCCGCGGGCTCGGCCGAGCTGAGGTCGCTCAGGCCGGTCAGCAGGGCGCCCCGGTCGGGGGCGAGGATCACGGCACGGCGTTCGAGGTGGGCGCGCGCGGTCGCCTGGGAGAACCCGATGTCCAGGTGGTCCAGTTCGGGGCGGGCGATCATGTGGGCCCGCAGGCGGTCGGCCTGCTCGCGCAGGGCCGCCTCGCCGCGTGCGGAGAGCGGCACGAGGACGGGCGTACGGAGGGCGGGCGCGCGGAGGGCGGCCGGGTCCGCGCCGCTCGACTCGTCCGCGGGGGCCGCGCTCTCTCGGGGGGCCTCTTCCAGGATGACGTGGGCGTTCGTACCGCTCACGCCGAAGGACGACACACCGGCGCGGCGGGCGCGCTCACCGGCGGGCCACCGCTTGGCCTCGGTCAGCAGGGCGACCTCGCCCGACTCCCAGTCCACGTGCGGGGACGGCGCGTCCACGTGCAGGGTCGGCGGCAGCGTCTCGTGCCGCATCGCCATCACCATCTTGATCACACCGGCGACACCGGCCGCGGCCTGGGTGTGGCCGAAGTTCGACTTGATCGAGCCGAGCCACAGCGGGCCGTTCTCGCGGTTCTGGCCGTAGGTCGCGAGGAGCGCCTCCGCCTCGATCGGGTCGCCGAGCGGCGTGCCCGTGCCGTGGCCCTCCACGGCGTCCACATCGGCCGGGGAGAGCGCGGAGTTGGCGAGCGCCTGGCGGATCACCCGCTCCTGGGAGGGGCCGTTCGGCGCGGTCAGGCCGTTGCTCGCCCCGTCCTGGTTGACGGCGGAGCCCCGGACGAGGCCGAGGATCTTGCGGCCGTTGCGCCGGGCGTCCGACAGCCGCTCAAGGACGAGCAGGCCCATGCCCTCGGCCCAGCCGACACCGTCCGCCGCCGCCGCGTACGCCTTGCAGCGGCCGTCCGGCGACAGGGCGCGCTGCCGGCTGAACTCCACGAAGGCGCTGGGCCGTGCCAGCGTCGTCGCCCCGCCGACCAGGGCGAGTGAACACTCCTTGGCGCGCAGGGACTTGGCCGCCAGGTCGATCGCCACCAGGGAGGAGGAGCACACCGTGTCCACGGTGACCGCGGGGCCCTCCAGGCCGAGGGTGTAGCTGATGCGGCCCGATGCCACGCTGGGCGACGACGCGATGGAGAGGTAGCCCTCGATGTCCGGGCGCTGTTCGCTCTGGCTCGCCACGAACTGGTAGTCGGAGAACATGAGCCCGCAAAAGACGCCGGTGTCGCTGCCCTTGAGGCCGGTGGGGTTGATCCCCGCGTCCTCGAAGGCTTCCCACGCCCCTTCGAGGAGGAGCCGTTGCTGGGGGTCCATGGCCATGGCCTCGCGCGGGCTGATGCCGAAGAACTCCGCGTCGAAGTCGGCCATGCCGTCGAGGAATCCGCCGTGGCGCGTGTAGGCGGTGCCCGCGTGGTCGGGGTCCGGGTCGTAGAGGTTGTCCAGGTCCCAGCCGCGGTCGTCCGGGAACTCCGAGATGCCCATGCGCCCCTCGGCGACCAGGGACCACAGGTCCTCCGGCGAGGCGACGCCTCCCGGGAACCGGCAGCTCATGCCCACGATCGCCAGCGGCTCACCCGCTTGGTCGAGCAACTGCTGGTTCTGCCGCCGCAGACGCTCGGTTTCCTTCAGCGACTTGCGCAGGGCGCCGACGACGTCGTGCTTCTCGAGGGCCATGCTTGATTCCCCACCTTCGGGTTTATGCCGGCAACCATGTGGTCGTCCTGCTAGATCCGGCGGTGGTCCCGCCGGATACAGCCACGCGGAAGCTTTTTCCCGGGCGGTGATCTCAGGTGGGGTCCTTTGGGGTCCTGTGGGGTCAGGCGATGTCAGGTGACGTCTGGTGATGCCAAAGGGGTGGCCCCGCCCGTCATCGCGGCACAACGGTGCCGGTGACGGGCGGGGCCGCTCCTTCAGCCCAGTTCGCAGGCTCTCTCGGCCGACTTGGTGATGGCGGCGGTGAGCCGGTCGCCGTTGTCGGTGAAGAAGAAGTGACCGCCCTCGTGGACCTCGAAGGTGAACTCCCCGCTGGTGCTCAGCGCCCACTGGGCCGCCTCGTCCTGGATCACCTTGGGGTCCGACCTGCCGATGTGTACGTGGATCGGCGCGGAGATCCGCATCTCCGGCGGGCAGGCGTAGGTCTCCGCCAGCCGGTAGTCCGCCCGCATGGAGGGCAGGAAGAGGTCGAGCATCTCCTTGTCCCGCAGGAAATCGGGGGCCATGCCGCCGAGCAGCGCCATCTCCTCGATGAAGGCATCGTCGCCCTTGAGGTGCGTCTGCTGGTCCTTGAGCAGCATCGGGGCCACCCGGCCGCAGGCGAACAGGGCGAGCGGTGCCCGGCCCCTGGCCTCCAGCCGGTGGGCCACCTCGAAGGCGACCAGCGCGCCCATGCTGTTGCCCAGCAGGATGACGGGCAGATCGTCCCAGTCGCCCAGGACGTCGGCGATATCGTCGGCCAGTTCCTCGATGCTGTCGCGGAACGGCTCGTGCCTGCGGTCCTGGCGGCCCGGGTACTGGACCCCGTACACGTCCAACTCGCCGAATCCGCGTGCGAACTGGAAGTAGAAGTTCGCCGAACCTCCGGCGTGCGGGAAGCAGATCACTCTGGCCCTGGGAGCGTCCGCGGCCCCCGACTTGGAAGCATTCCCTGCGCTCAACTTGCGTATCCAGAGATCGAAATCTTCAGCGGTAGCCATGCCACACCTTCCCCGTCACTGCCCGTGACTCCCTGTCTCTCTCACACTGTCGTCCCCGCCGGGCTGTCTCCCACCGCTGGGCTGTCTCACACGGCGCCGTCGACCTTCTGCGCGACGGCACCATCGGCCTCCTCCTGCTCCTGCGGCTCGCGCGGCGGGAAGCGGAGGAACATGAGGCAGGTGAGGGCGCCGAGCACCAGGAAGACGGCGGGCAGCAGGGTCGTCTCGCTCAGGGCGGAGCTGTACTGCTCGTGGAGCGCGGCCGGGATCTCGGTGACACCGCCTTCGACGTGCCCTTCGCCTCCGCCTCCGCCTCCGCCTCCGCTTCCGCCGACGGCCGGGAGGTGCGCTTCGAGCCGGTTGGCGAAGAGCGCGCCGACCGCGGCGCTGCCGAGCACGGCGCCCATCTGCCGGTTCGTGTTGTAGATGCCCGAGCCCGCGCCCGACTGGTGCACGGGGAGGTTGCGGGTGGCGATGACGCCCAGCGGACCCCACACCATTCCGTTGGCGACGCCGGTCACCGCGGCCGTCGTCGAGAACAGCCACAGCGAGGAGTCCGGATCCGTCAGCATGCTGTAGCTGACGATGGTGAGGGCGAAGAGCACGAAGCCGATGGTGGTGAAGGTGCGCGGGTGCGCCTTGTCGGACATCTTGCCGACGACCGGCGAGCAGATGGCGGTCATGACGGCAAGCGGCGCGAAGATCAGGGCCGACTCAGTCGAGGAGAGGCCTCGTACACCTTGGAGGAAGAAGTACGAGGGCACGGTCATCGCGGTCACCGCGGCGCTCATGGCCGCGATCCCGACGTTCGCCAGCGCGAAGTTGCGGTCGCGGAACAGGCTGAGCAGCAGCAGGGGTTCGCCCTTGCCGAACGCCTGCGTCACGACGAAGAGCGCCAGCACGCCGACGCCCGCGGCCATCATCAGCCAGATAGTGGCCGACCAGTCCTCGTTGTTGCCCTCTTGCAGGCTGTAGACCAGCAGGAACATGCCCGCGCAGGACAGCACGATGCCGACCGGGTCGAACTTCTGGTGCTGGGTCTCCAGCGCCGGGACCAGCTTCCACGCCAGGGCGAAGCCGATGACACCGATCGGGACGTTGATCAGGAAGATCCACTCCCAGCCCGCGGTGTCCATCAGGAAGCCGCCGACGATCGGGCCCAGCAGCACGGAGACACCGACGGCGGCGCCCCACGTACCCATGGCGGCACCGCGCTTGTCCGCGGGGAAGATCTTGGTGATCACCGCCATGGTCTGGGGCGTCATCAGCGCGGCCCCGAAGCCCTGCACGGCACGGGCCGTGATCAGCGTCTCGATGTTCCCGGAGACACCGCACCACAGCGACGCGAGCGTGAAGACCGACAGGCCGACGAGGTAGACGTTCTTGGGGCCGAAGCGGTCGCCGAGCCGTCCGGTGAAGAGCAGCGGCGCCGCGTAGGCGAGCAGGTAGGCGCTGGTCACCCAGATCACTTCGGAGACGCTGGCCTTCAGGCCCTCCATGATCACGGGGTTGCCGACCGCCACCACGGTCATGTCGAGCGAGATGAGGGAGAATCCGACGAGCAGCGCGCCTAACGCCGACCACGGATTACGTTGAACGGTCACGGGATTCCTTCCGCCGATTGCCCCGTGGGACCATCACGCGCCCCTCGGAGGGGCTCTGCGCCCCTATGCCACGAGCCCACAGATCCCGCGTCGCGCGCTCTGGATACACCCGCGCGGGAAATTTCTCGCGACTGCGGCACACATCACACCCACCGGCCCCGTCTTCGCTGCCCGCCCTACCCTTCGC
>NZ_WMBF01000124.1:0-15728 GCF_019400875.1 Streptomyces anatolicus
GTTCAGGGTGTGCGGGGCCGGGGGTGCCGTTCGGGGGGCTTTGGGCCTGCGGGGGGTCAGCCCTCCGTGAGGCGGCGGGCCACCGCCGTGCCCGTCGCCACACAGGCGGCGACGCCCACACCGTCGTACGCGGCCCCGCACAGTTCGAGGCCGGGCAGCTTGCCGACGGCCTCGCGGACGCGGGCGACGCGGTCGGTGTGGCCGACGCCGTACTGCGGCAGGCCGCGCTCCCATCGGGTGACGCGCGCCGCGACGGGCTCACCGATGGGGCCCACGGCCTGGTGCAGCTCGGTCACCGAGGTGCGGACCAGGTGGCGGTCGGGGACGGCGAGCCGGTGCTCCTCGGCCACCCGTCCGATGGAAGTGCGCAGCAGGAAGAGGTCGGGGGCCGCCTCGGACTGCCACCGCCACTTGTTGCTGAGGAAGGTGGCCGCCTTCAGGGAGCGGCCGTCCACGGCGGGCACAAGGAAGCCGTTGCCCTCGGGGAGGGCACGCGCCCGCGACAGTGCCCGCGTACGCGGGAACGCCAGGGTCACCACGGCGGTGCTCGCGTGCTGGATCGCCCCGAGGTCGGCGTCGGCGAGCGGCGCGTGCGGGCGCAGCAGCTCGGCGGCCTCGTACGCGGGCACGGCGAGGACCACCGCGTCCGCCTCCAGGAGCAGCGGCCCGTCCCCGGTGACGGCGAGCACGCGCCACCGTCCCGCGGGGGTGCGCTCGAGCTCCCGCACGCGCGTACCGGTCAGGATCGGGGCGCCGCTCGCCTCGGCGACGGCGAGCGGCAGGCGTCCGGTACCGCCGCGCAGCCCCTGGACGGCGACGGTTTTCGCGGTGCCCGCGCGTGGGGCGGCACTTTCGCGAGGCTCCTCGTAGGGGGCCGCGCCTTTGCCGGCTGCCCCGCCCGGGGAGCCATTCGCTCCGGGCACTCCAGAGGTACGCATCCGGCGCAGCGCCTGAAGCAGCGGCTCCCCGCGCTCGGCGACCGCCGCCACGCGCGGCAGCGCGGCCCGCAGCGAGAGGCGGTCGGGGCGGCCCGCGTAGACGCCGCCGAGCAGGGGCTCCACGAGCCTGTCCACCGCCTCCTGACCGAGCCGCCCGCCGAGGTACTCGGCGACCGACACGTCCTCGGTCCACACCTCGGCGGGCAGCGTCTCCTCGTGGCGCAGCCGGGCCACCCCCTCGTCGGACAGCAGCCCGGTGCCCTCCAGCGCGGCGGGCTCGGCGGGGATGCCCATGACGTGGCCCGCGGGCAGGGCACGCAGCGCGCCGCCGGACCACAGGGTGGTGGGTGCGGGCGCCGGGTCGCACAGGCCGGCGCCGAGGCCCACGTCCTGGGCGAGCCGCACGGCCTCGGGGCGCAGCGCCATCAGCGACTCGGCGCCCTCGTCGACCGGGACGCCCGCGAGGGTGCCGGTGCGCAGCTTGCCGCCGATGCGGGGCGCGCACTCCAGGACGGTCACCTCGGCGTCGCCGCGCAGCCGCCAGGCGGCGGTCAGTCCGCTGATGCCACCGCCGACGACGATCACTGAACGCGTCATGCCGCGCTCCCTTCCGCGCGGGCCGCGTGGCGCGCTCCCGCGTCCGCGAGCAGCTCGCGCAGCTCGTCCTGGTACGGAAAGCTGCCGGGCTCGTACGCGCACCAGGGATCGGTGGCGAGAAGCCGCCCCGTGGCCCCGTACGCGCGCGAACGGGAGCCCCCGCACACGGCGTTGAACTCGCAGCGCCCGCACGCGCCCTCCAGCAGCGACGGGTCGCGCAGCGTCGTGAAGAGCGCGGTGCCCCGGTAGATGTCGGCGAGCGGATGGTGTCTCACGTTGCCCGCCGACAGGGGCAGGAAGCCGCTGGGGTGGACGTCGCCGGTGTGCGACACGAAGACGAAGCCGCGCCCCGAGCCCACGTCCATGGGCGGCCTGCGGGCCGCGCGCCGCTGCCCGTCGTGCAGGCCAAGGGCACGCGCGCGTGCCGTCAGACGCGCGTACAGGGGGCCGAGCTCCGGCTCCTCGCCGTGCCGCTCCAGGAGGGGCCGCTGGAGCGCCACCCGGCGGAAGTGGTGGCCCTCCGTGGTCTTGGTGGCCAGCGTCGCGCCGGTGTCGTACAGGAAGTGCAGTACGTCCTCTACCTCGTCGGCGCCGAGCGCGGAGAGCTCGCCGCCCCGGCCGGTCGGCACGAGCAGGAAGCCGCTCCACAGCATCGCGCCCTCGCGCCGCACCAGTGCCGCGATGTCCGCCAGGTCCTCCAGGCTGTGCCGGGTGACGGTGGTGTTGATCTGGACTTTCAGCCCCAGTTCGCGGGCCGTCCGCCAGCCGTCGAGCGTCCACTCGAAGACGCCGTCGACGCCCCGGAACGCGTCGTGGCGCGCGGCCGTGGATCCGTCGACGCTCAGCGAGAGGGCGACGGCGCCCGCGTCGCGTACGGCTGTCAGGTTCGTCCGGTCCAGGGTGGACGTCCCCGAGGGGGAGACGGCGATACGGAGCCCGAGCGCCGTCCCGTACGCGATCAGGTCGGTGAGGTCGGCCCGCTGGAACGGATCGCCGCCCGTGATGACGAAGAGCGGGGCGGGCTTCCCGAAGGCCGCGATCTGGTCCATGAGGCGGCGGGCGTCCGCGCCGTCCAGCTCGCGCGGGTCCCGGGCGGGCCGCGCCTCGGCCCGGCAGTGCGGGCAGGCCAGCGGGCACGCGCGCGTGGCCTCCCAGATGACGAGGAAGGGCCGCTCGGCGATGTCGTGCCGGGGGCGCCGCAGGACGCCGCTCACGACGCCCGCTCCCAGCCCCGCTTCGGCTCCCGGTTGGCGAGCTGCCGCGGGTCCCGGCGCCGATAGACGACGTAGGGCCTGAAGAGGTACTTGAAGGGGGCGCTGACGACGTGCGCGAGCCGGGAGAAGGGGATCAGCGCGAAGAGGGCGAAGCCGAAGGCGACGTGCAGCTTGAAGGCGAGCGGCGCCGCGCCCATCAGGCGGTAGTCGGGCTGGAGCGTGAACAGGCCGCGGAACCAGACGGAGACGCCCTCGCGGTAGTTGTAGTCGACCACTCCGGAGGAGTTGAGCGCGGTCGCGACCAGGCCGAGCAGCATCGCGCCGAGCAGGACCGCGTACATCACGTGGTCACTGCGGAGTGTGGCCTTTCGGACGGCGGGCACCCTCAGGCGCCGGTACACGAGGATGCCGATGCCCACTGCCGCCGCGAGGCCCGCGACGGCACCCGTGGAGACGGCAAGCAGGTGGTACGTGTGGTCGCTGACGCCCACCGCGTCGGTCCAGCTGTCGGGGACGAGCAGCCCGACCACGTGGCCGAGCACGACGAACGCCATTCCGAAGTGGAAGAGCGGTGAGCCGACGCGCAGCAGCCGTGACTCGTGCAGCTGCGAGGAGTGCGTGGTCAGACCGAACCGGTCGTAGCGGGCCCGCCAGATGAGGCCCGCGATCAGCAGGGTGGCGGCGACGTAGGGCATGACGCCCCACAGGAGGAGGTCCATTACGCCGGGGTCCTTTCCGGGACGGTGGGCCACGGGAGGTCGACGCCGGTGCCGGAGGGTTCGAGGCCAGTGCCGAAGGGTTCGAGGCCGGGTCCGAAGGGTTCGAGGCCGACGCTCTCCCGGGGCGGGCCGTTGCGGGCGAGCGCCTTCGCCTCGGCCCTTGTGGCGGGCGAGGGGCCGGGGAGCGTGGCGCAGACCGCTTCGAGCACGCGCGCGTAGGGCGTGCCGAAGTCGGTGACGGCCAGGCGCAGCAGTTCGAGTCCGGCGCGGTGCTCCTCCAGCAGGGCGGTGCCCGCCCTCTCTTCGCGTGCGGCGAACTCCAGGAGGGCCGGCAGGAAGTCGGGCAGCTCCTTTGAGGCGAACTCCAGGCCGTGCTCGCGGTAGGCCTCCTTGAGGCGCACCAGGGAGAGCCCGCGGTTGCGGGTGTCGCCGTCCGTCCACCAAGTGAGGTACAGGCAGCGCCGGTTACGGGTGTCGAAGACCTCCGTGTAGTGCGCGGCGAGGTCCAGGGGGCGTCGCACGCGCGCGTGGGCGATGAATTCCCGCAGGGCGGGCTGGTCCACGGCTTGGTGGAGCAGCTCCAGCTCCGCGTACAGCCGCTCGTCGGGGTACTGGAGCAGCCGGCCGGCGACGAGCCGGATGACGGCGTCGGTGTTCACGCGCTTCTCCGAGTGGGGGCGAGGTTGAGCAGCACGGGCTCTCCGGAGCTCTCGGGCGAGGCGACCGGGCAGCCGCCCTCGGTCACCTGGTGGGCGTCGTCGGCCACGGGGCAGCCCTCCTCCAGGGGATGCGTGCCGGCGAGGGCGTCCGCGTCGGCACGGGCGGCGGTCGGGATCACGTACCGGTCCTCGTACTTGGCGATCGCGAGGAGGCGGAACATGTCCTCCATCTCCTGGCCGGTCAGGCCGACGGCGGCGGCGATCGACTCGTCGCGCTCCTGGCCGAGGTTGACGCGCCGCATGTGGGCGCGCATGGCGGCCATGCGGCGCAGGACCGCGTCGACGGCGTAGGTGTCGCCCGCGGTGTGCAGTTCGGCGAGGTACTCCACCGGAATGCGCAGCGCGTCGATGGCGCCGAAGAGGTTGCCCGCGTCCTCGCCGTCCCGTCCGGCGGCGGCGACCGCCTCGACCACCGGGGAGAGCGGCGGCACGTACCAGACCATCGGCATGGTGCGGTACTCCGGATGCAGCGGCAGGGCGACCTGGTAGGTGCGGATCAGGTCGTACACGGGGGAGCGGCGGGCCGCGTCCAGCCACTCCTCGGTGATGCCGCACGCGCGGGCGGCGGCGGCGACCACCGGATCGTGCGGATCGAGGAAGCACTGCAACTGCGCCGGATAAAGGTCCTGTTCATCCTCCACCAGGGCGGCTTCGGTGACCTTGTCGGCGTCGTAGAGCATCACGCCCAGGTAGCGCATGCGCCCCACGCACGTCTCCGAACAGATCGTCGGCATACCGGCCTCCACGCGCGGGAAGCAGAACGTGCACTTCTCGGCCTTGCCGGTGGCGTGGTTGAAGTAGACCTTCTTGTAGGGGCACCCGGTGACGCACATCCGCCAGCCGCGGCACTGGTCCTGGTCGACCAGGACAATGCCGTCCTCCACGCGCTTGTACATCGCTCCGGAGGGGCACGACGACACACACGCGGGGTTGAGGCAGTGCTCGCAGATCCGCGGCAGGTAGAACATGAAGCTCTGCTCGAACTCGAAGCGGATCCTCTCGCCGACCTCGTCGCGGACCTTCTCCACCAGGGGGTCCTTGGGGGCGTGCTCCGGGGCGCCGCCGAGGTTGTCGTCCCAGTTGGGGCCCCACTCGATGGTGCCGATGGGCTCACCGGTGGTCTGCGAGACGGGCTTGGCGACCGGCATGTCGTCGCCCGCCGGGGCGTCGGTGAGGTTCTTGTACTCGTACGTCCAGGGCTGGTAGTAGTCCGAGAGCTCCGGGAGTTCGGGGTTGGCGAAGAGCCGGCCGAGCCGCCTGAGGCGCCCTCCCGCCCTCAGCCGCAGCCGCCCGGACCTTGTCCGCTCCCAGCCGCCCCGCCACCGCTCCTGGTCCTCCCAGCGGCGCGGATAGCCCTGTCCGGGGAGCGTCTCGACGTTGTTGAACCAGACGTACTCGGTGCCCTTGCGGTTGGTCCACGCCTGCTTGCAGGCGACCGAACAGGTGTGGCAGCCGATGCACTTGTCGAGGTTCATGACCATCGCCACCTGTGCCATGACGCGCATCAGTACTGAACCTCCTGGCCGCGGCGCCGGATGACCGTCACCTCGTCGCGCTGGTTGCCGGTCGGCCCCAGGTAGTTGAAGGCCCACGTCAACTGGGCGTAGCCGCCCACCAGATGCGTGGGCTTGAGCATGATCCGGGTGAGGGAGTTGTGGATCCCGCCGCGGCGGCCGGTCCTCTCGGTCTTCGGGACACCGACGGTCCGCTCCTGGGCGTGGTTCATGTAGACCGTCCCCGGGGGCATCTTGTGGGAGACGATCGCGCGGGCCGTGACGACGCCGTTGCGGTTGACGGCCTCGATCCACTCGTTGTCGCGCACACCGATGGCCTCGGCGTCCTGGGGGGACATCCACACGGTCTGCCCGCCGCGGCCGAGCGTCATCATGTAGAGGTTGTCCTGGTACTGGGAGTGAATCGCCCACTTGTTGTGCGGCGTCAAGAAGCGCACCGCCACCTCCTTGCCGTCGGTTCGGGAACCCAACTGGGGCTCTCCGTAGAGGCGGTGCATGTTCAGCGGAGGCTTATAGACGGGCAGTGCCTCGCCGACCTCGTGGATCCAGTCGTGGTCGAGGAAGAAGTGCTGGCGCCCGGTGAGGGTGTGCCACGGCTTCAGGTGTTCGGTGTTGACGGTGAACGCGGTGTAGCGGCGCCCTCCGGACTCGCTGCCGGACCATTCGGGGCTCGTGATGACAGGGACCGGCCGTGCCTGGGTGTCCGCGAAGCTGATCCGCTTGCCCTCGGCCTCGGCGGCCAGGTGCGCCATCTCCGTGCCGACCCGCTTCTCCAGCGTCTCGAAGCCCTGGGTGGCCAGCCGGCCGTTGGAGGTCCCGGAGAGCGACAGGATCGCCTCACAGGCCCGCTGGGCGGTGTCCAGGCGCGGCCTGCCGTCGGCGACGCCGCCGCGGACCGTGCCGTTCTTCTCCTTCAGGTACGCGATCTCCTCACCGACGTCATAGGTGACCGCCTTCGTGGTGACCCCGAGCCGGTCGACCAGCGGGCCGAGCGCGGCGAACTTCTCCCCGACCGCTCCGTAGTCACGCTCCACGACGGCGAGGTTGTACATGGTGCGCCCCGGCACGGGCTCGCACTCGCCCTTCGACCAGTCGAGCGCGACACCACCGGGCTGGGCCATCTCGCCGCCGGGAGTGTCGTGCTGGAGGGCCGTGGCGACCAGATCACGGCGTACGCCAAGGTGCTCACCCGCCAGCTCGCCGAATCGCCGGGCGATCGCGAGGAACGCGTCGTAGTCGCTCCTGGCCTGCCAGGGCGGGTCCACGGCCGGGGTGAAGGCGTGCAGGAAGGGATGCATGTCGGTGGAGGACAGATCGTGCTTCTCGTACCAGGTGGCGGCCGGCAGCACGACATCGGAGAGCAGTGTCGTGGACGTCATCCGGAAGTCGAGGCAGAGCAGCAGATCGAGCTTGCCCTCGACGTCCCGGGGATGCCACTTCACATCGCGCGGCGCGCAACGCGGCCCGTCGTCGGGGAGGTTGGAGTGCGTGCCGAGCAGATGCTTGAGGAAGTACTCGTTGCCCTTGGACGACGAGCCGAGCAGGTTGGCCCGCCATACGTTGAGCACGCGCGGCCAGTTGCCGGGCGCGTCGGGATCCTCGCCCGCGAAGCCCAGCGTGCCGTCCTTGAGCCCTCGCACGGCGCTCGCGACGGGATCCTCGGCCGCGCCCAGCTCCAAGGGGTTGCGGTCGAAGGTCGGGTACGAGGGCATCCACCCCATGCGTGCCGAGGCGGCCAGGCAGTCGGCGCCCGTCATCCCCTCGAAGCGCCCGTCCCCCAGAGGGGAGGCAAGGGCCTCGGCGGGCAGCGTGTCGTAACGCCACTGGTCGGTGTGGAGGTAGAACCAGCCCGCGCCGATCATGTGCCGGGGCGGGCGCCCCCAGTCGGACGCGCTCGCGAGCGTCGCCCAGCCGGTCACCGGCCGGCACTTCTCCTGCCCTACGTAGTGGCCCCATCCGCCGCCGTTGCGCCCCTGGCAGCCGGTGAGCGTGAGCAGCGCCAGGAAGGCGCGGTAGATCGTCTCCGAGTGGAACCAGTGGTTGGTGCCCGCCCCCATGAGGATCATGCAGCGGCCCCCGGAGGCCTCGGCGGTCTCGGCGAACTCGCGCGCCACGCGCGTGGCCTGTGCGGCGGGCACGGAGGTGAGGGTCTCCTGCCAGGCCGGAGTGCCGGGTTGGGAGGCGTCCTCGTAGGAGGCGGGCCACTCGCCGGGCAGCCCCGCGCGCGGGACGCCGTACTGGGCGAGCATCAGGTCGAAGACGGTGGTGACGAGGCGGCCGCCGACGCGGCGGACCGGGACTCCACGGCGTACGACACCGTTGTCGTCGTCCTCGAAGCGGGGCAGGACGATCTCGGCGGTGGTTTCCAGGTCCCCGGTGGTTTTGGAGGCCTCTGAGGTCTCGCCCAGGAGCGTGAGCCGGGGCACGGTGTCGCCGAGGTGGAGGTTCCACTCGGGGGTCTCCGTAGTGGCCCACCGGTGGCCGAGCGTGCCGTTGGGGACGGTCGGCTCGCCCGTCGCGTCGTCGATCAGGACGGTCTTCCACCGGGCGTTTTCCGTGTCTTCCCCCAGGTCGGCCGCCGTGAGGAACTTGTGCGGCACGAGGCCCTTCTCCGTCTCGTCCAGGGTGACGAGAAACGGCAGATCCGTGTAACGGCGTACGTAATCCTCGAAGAACGGAGTCCGCCGTTCGACGAAGAATTCACGGAGGATGACATGCCCCATCGCGAGAGCGAGCGCGCCGTCCGTGCCGGGGTGCGGATGCATCCACTCATCGGCGAACTTCGTGTTGTCCGCGAAATCCGGTGAGACGGTGACGACTTTCTGCCCCCGATAACGGGCCTCCGTCATCCAGTGCGCGTCCGGCGTCCGCGTCACCGGCACATTCGAACCCCACATCATCAAATACGCGGCACCCCACCAGTCACCCGATTCCGGTACGTCGGTCTGGTCGCCGAAAACCTGCGGCGAGGCCACCGGAAGATCCGCGTACCAGTCGTAGAACGACAGCATCGGGGCGCCGATGAGGGAATGGAAACGGGCACCCGCCGCATGCGACGCCATCGACATCGCGGGAATGGGGGAGAAACCCGCGACGCGGTCGGGACCGTACTCCTTGATCGTGTGGACATGCGCGGCCGCCACGATCTCGACGGCCTCCTCCCAGCCCGCCCGCACCAGGCCGCCCTTGCCGCGCGCTTGTTGGTACCTGCGGCGGCGCTCCGGGTCGGCCTGGATGTCGGCCCACGCCGCCACCGGGTCCCGCAGGCGGGCCTTCGCCTCCCGGTACATCTCCAGGAGGGCGCCGCGCACATGCGGATGACGGACGCGCGTGGGCGAATACGTGTACCAGGAGAAAGACGCTCCGCGCGGGCAGCCGCGAGGCTCGTATTCGGGGCGGTCGGGCCCGACGGACGGATAGTCCGTGGCCTGCGTCTCCCAGGTGATGATGCCGTCCTTGACATACACCTTCCAGCGGCACGAGCCCGTGCAATTCACGCCGTGCGTCGAATACACGACCTTGTCGTGGCTCCACCTGTCGCGGTAGAAGGACTCGCCCTCCCGGCCTCCGGTGTGCTGCACCCGGTGCAGATCATCCGAGATCTCCGCGGTGCGGGTGAAGAAACTCCCGGCCTTGACGAGCGTCTCGGCGACGTCTTTTCTCTTCTGCACGTCACATCTCCCGGCCGTCCCGAAGAAAAGGTGCACAGCGTGTGCTGCCTGCAACGACACTAAGCCCGGGGCAGGTTGGGAACGCGGGGACTTAGGTCCCCTCAGGGCATGACCTCCTGCCGCAATTGTCCCGGCCGCTTACTGGAATTGTCCCGGCGGCTTACTGGGAAGCTGGGCGCATGGGCGAGAAAAGGCGGGGATCACTCCGTACATGGCTGCCGAACCAGCACGGGGCGTGGGCGATGCTCGCCGTGCCCTTCGCCGCGGGCGTCTTCCTGGGCGGGCCGGCCGCAGGGCCTCGCTGGGCCCATCTGCCGCTGTTCGCCGCGTGGTTGGCGGGGTACGTCGCGGCCTTCCACGCCCAGCAGTGGCTCCGCCTGCGCCGCCTCTCCCGCAACCCGAGGGCCCCACGCCGCCATGTGCGCCCCGCGCTGGCCTCGGCGGCGCTCTGCGCGGTCTGCGGGGTGCCGCTGCTGTTCCCGTACCCCTGGCTGCTCCTCGTGGCCCTCTGCGCTGCGCCCTTCGTGGCCGTCAACACGTACTACGCCCGGCGCAACAGGGAGCGGGCCCTGCTCAACGGCCTGGCGGCGGTGGTCCCGGCCTGCGGCATGCTCCTCGTCACGCTGCGCGTGGGCGGCGGCGCCCTCGCCGACGGGTGGCGCCCCGCCCTCGCCTGCCTGCTGTCCTTCGCGGGAACGGTGCCGTATGTGAAGACGATGATCCGCGAGCGCGGCTCACGGACGTACTACCGGGCGTCGGTGACCTACCACGCACTCGCCGTCCCGGCGGCGTACGCGCTCAGCCCCTGGCTCGCGCCCCTCTTCGCCGCCTACCTCGCCCGCGCGGCACTGCTGCCGGGCACAGGCGTGAGGGTGTCGGTGGTGGGCGCCACGGAGGTGGCGGGGGCCGCGTTGCTCCTGGCGGTACTGGTCCTGCTCTTCTGACGCCGACGGCCGCCACGGACGTTACGCGAGGCGCGTGCGCTAAAGGAGGCCCTTCCTTGTGAGGTGGTTGAAGAACAGCCACCCCGGAAGCACCGGAAGCCACAGCGTCAGAAGCCGGTAGAGCAGCACCGCGGGCGCCGCCACGTCCTTGGGGACGCCGACCGCGATCAGACCGACGGTCAGCGTCGCCTCCACCGCGCCCACACCGCCGGGCGTCGGCGCCGCCGACCCCAGGGCGTTGCCCGCGAGGAAGACCACCGCGACGCTCGCGAGGCTCAGCGAGGTCATCTCCTCATTGCCGAAGGCCCGCACCGACGCGTCGAGACAGAGTACGAACATGAGGGTCAGCAGCAGCATCCCGCCGATGCCGGTGAGCAGCTTCTGCGGCCGCTGGAGCACATCCAGCATGCGCGGCACGACCCCCGCGAAAAGCGACCGCACGCGCGTGACGACGAATTTCCGCAGGAACGGGATGGCCGTCACCACCAGGACGAGCACCGCGACCGACAGCAGACCGGCGATGACCGTGCGGGACGGCGTGAACGAGGGCGTCTTCTCCGTGCCCGTCAGATAGCCGAAGACGAGCAGCAGCAAGATGTGCGAACCGAGGCCGAAGAGTTGCGAGGCCCCGACACTCGCCACCGCGAGCCCCGACCGCACCCCGGAGCGCTGCAGGAACCGGGTGTTGAGCGCGACACCGCCCACCGCGGCGGGCGCCACGATCTTCACGAACGACCCGGCGACCTGCGCCGCCACCGTCCGCAGGAACGGCACCCGCTCCGGTACGAAGCCCAGCAGGCTCATCGCCGCGGCGAAGTAGCTCAGCGCGGAGAACCCGACGGCGGCGGCCACCCAGCCCCACTCGGCCTCCTGGAAGAGCTTGCCGAACTCGACGTGGGTGAGCTGCGACAGCAGGAAGTACGCACCGATGGCACCGGCGATGAAACTGATCAGCGTGCGGGGTCTGATCCGCTCGAGCTGCGCCGGCTCGGCCGGTGCCGTCGGGCGGATGAGCAGCACCTGATGGCGGATCTGAGTGAGCAGATCCTCCTCGCGGGCCTGCTCCAGAGCCTCGTCTATGGCCTGCTTCTCGGCCTGCCGCTCCTGCTTCTCGACCTGCTTCTCCTGCTTCTGCGCCTGCTTGTCCGTACGCGCGCTCTCGGGCGCCTCGTCGGACGCGTCCGCGCGCGCGGCCTGCCGGGACCTGCGGGAGGCGTCCAGGACCGCCTCACGCTCGCGCTGGGACCGCTCGCGGGCCAGCTTGCGCAGCGTGCCGCGGGTGGAGCGGGTGAGGGCGATCGGCTGGAGCATCGGCAGACAGTCGGCCACCGCGTCCGGGCCGAGGACCTCCACGGCGGACGCGACCGCGCGCTCGGCGCCCACGCGCAGGCCGAGGGTGGTCAGGAGCTGGGCGATGTCCATCCGCAGCACCAGGTCGCCCGCGGCGATCTCGCCGCCGCGCAGATCCGTCAGGATCACCGTGCCGGAACGATCCACCAGGACCGCGTCCCCGGCGAGCCTGCGGTGCGCGATCCGCCGGGACTGCAGGGCCCGCACCTGCCGCCAGGTGTCGCACAGCAGCTCGTCGGTGACCTCCTCGTCCGGCAGGGAGTCCAGGGAGCGGCCACCGGTGTGCTCGTAGACGAGCATCACCGCGTCGGGGCCGAGCTCGGAGGTGGCGATCAGCTTCGGCGCGTTGGCACCGGCCGCGATCGCCGCGTACGCGAGCAGCGCCTCCTGCTCCAGGGCCTGGCGCAGCGACTGCAGACTGCGCCGCTGGGTGATGCCGCGCAGCGTGAGCCTGCGCCAGACGCGGTAGAAGAAACCCTGAGCCTGCTGCTCACGGTCGATGACCGTGACGTCCAGGGGCGGGCCGTCCTCCAGGGTGACGAAGTAGCGGCGGCCCCGGTCGACGTGCTCGCTGTCCGGGGCCTCCTCACGAGCGGCGCTCACCGGACGGAAACCGACGTGCCGCAGGCCCGCCAGGAGCGTCTGCCCGGTGGGCCGTACGTTCGGCGAGCCGACCGCGTAGAGCGTTCCGTACGCCACGGTCCAGCCGATGAGCACCGTCAGGAGGATCGAGAACGGCGTCGTGTAGCCGGTGACCAGCATCGTGAACGCGTCGAGCAGCAGCACCACGAAGAGCACCAGGCGCCAGCGCGGCCGGCGCGACATGCCGACGGCCGTCATGTACGCGATGACGGGCGCCAGGTAGCCGTGCACCGGATCCGTGAACGCGTGCAGGTCCGCGGGGGACGGCTTGGTGAGCGCGTCCTGGATGGAGTCCGGGGCCGCCTTGGCGACCCAGAGGTCGGTGGCCAGCGTCACGCCGTGCGCGAGGACGGCCGCCAGGACGCCGTCGGCGATGCGCAGACCGTCCCGCTTGATCAGCCGTTCGATCGCGAACGCGACGGGGACGAGCAGCACCCCGATGCTGGCGACGAGACCCGCCACCTTGATCAGCAGGTCGGGCGCCTGCTCCGTGCCCTTGTCGATGTCCTGTTCGAGCCCGGACGTCGTGCCGTGCGCGAACGCGGCGATCGCGAGGAGCACCACGATCGCCAGGATGCCGACGAGCAGCCGCATCAGGTCGGAAGGGCGGTGCACGCGCGCGGAGAGGAGCGGTTCGTCGCGCTCCACGCGGTCGGCATGCGCTCCGCTGTCGGCGCCGTCGTCGTCGGTCTTCAGGGCGGGCTCAACGGTGTCCGGGCGTGACTCGGACGCAGAGGTGCCCGCCTTCTTGTCGGGATGCACGCCCTGCTGCTCCGTGGTCTCTTCTTGATCTCGTATCACCAGTCACCGCCCGCACGATGGTGGCATGCCGGGCCGCTACAGGGAGGCATCAGGGGGCAACACAAGGACGCGAAGTGGTCACGAAACGACACTTCGCGCCCTGTCGGCCGCGTGGCGGGACGCTCTGCGGCAGGCCGCTCGCAGTGTCGGCCGGGTGCGGCAGGATGGTCCGGATGAGCGAGCAGAGACGAGAGCGACAGATGCCGCCCGACGATGCGGAGCAGGCCCTTCCGGAGTATGCGGAACGGGTCCTCGAGGTCGCGGAGCTGATCCCTCCGGGACGCGTGATGACGTACGGAGACGTCGCCGAGTGGCTTGAGGAGGGCGGCCCGCGCCAGGTGGGGCGGGTGATGGGCCTCTACGGAGGGGGTGTCCCGTGGTGGCGTGTCGTGCGCTCGGACGGCGCCCTGCTGCCGGGCCACGAACTGCGCGCCCTGGAGCGCTACCGCGAGGAGGGCACCCCCTTGCGGCAGGCCTCGCGCGCCGCCCAGGGGCACGTGCCGAAGCTCGACATGCGGCGAGCACGGTGGGACGGCTCCGAGGTGAGCGACGGGCGTGCCCTGAGTGAGGGACGTGATGTGCGCGACATGCGGGACGTACGTGACATGCGTGATCTGCGCGACATGGCGGGGGCGATGGAGGTGCTGTCGGCCCGGCCCGTGCGCGCGAGGAGCGCGCCGGGAGCCGAGGACGACCTGGAGGACGCCGGCCGCTCCGGGGGCGGCGGCGCGCAGGGCGACGCCGCGGGTGACGCTCGCCCGCAGGCTCCGGAGGCTCACACCTGACAGCTTCCGCCATCCGCGGACGCGGCGGGGGGCCGGTGGCCCGTACGGGGGAAGCCATCGCACCGGTGGCCGGTACGGGCCAAGCAACCGCACCGGTGACCCGTACGGGGGAAGCCACGCGTCCTCCGCGTCCACTGGCGTAGCGTCGACAGCGCGCGTCCCCGTCACCACGCGGCCCCCGCGCGGCCACTCCTCGACCAGCACACCCACCAGGACCGGCGACCCACGTGAGTTCCCCCTCTTCCGCTCGGCACCTCCGGCACCTGTCGCACCACCAGGTGCGACAGGGGACCCCGGGTGCCTACCGACTGGTGCGTACGCCACCGGCTCCGTTGGAGCCCCCTCGCTTGGACGCAGGTCAGCGCGGTGTGGTTGACCACAAGGACGGACCGCTGCTCGTCCTCGCGGGCCCCGGCACCGGCAAGACCACCACCCTCGTGGAGGCCGTCGCCGCACGCGTCGCCCGCGGCGCGGACCCCGCCCGGCTGCTGGTCCTCACCTTCAGCCGCAAGGCCGCGGTCGAACTGCGCGACCGCATGGCGCTGCGCATAGGGGCCGCGCGCGCCCCGCAGGCCACGACGTTCCACTCCTTCTGCTACGCCCTCGTGCGGGCCCACCAGGACACCGACCTGTTCGTCGAACCGCTGCGGCTCCTCTCGGGTCCCGAACAGGACGTGGCCGTACGTGAACTGCTGGCGGGCCAGATCGACCTCGCGCAAGAAGGCCGCGGGCACGTCCGCTGGCCGGACGAACTGCGCGCCTGCCTCACCACCCGGGGCTTCGCCGACGAGGTGCGCGCGGTCCTCGCCCGCAGCCGCGAGCTGGGCCTCGGCCCCGCCGCCCTCGACGACTTCGCCCGCCGCAGCGGACGCCCCGACTGGAGGGCGGCCGCGGCGTTCCTCGCCGAGTACCTGGACGTACTCGACCTCCAAGGAGTGCTCGACTACGCGGAACTGGTGCACCGCGCGGTACTGCTCGCGCGCCGCCCCGAGGTCGCGCGGGCGCTGGGCGCGCAGTATGACGCCGTCTTCGTGGACGAGTACCAGGACACCGACCCCGCGCAGGTGCGGCTGCTGCACGCGCTCTCCGGAGGCGGCCGGACACTCCTCGCCTTCGGAGACCCCGACCAGTCGATCTACACCTTCCGGGGCGCCGACGTGAACGGCATCCTGGAATTCCCCCACGACTTCCCGCGCGCGGACGGCACCCCGGCGCCGGTCGAGGTCCTGACGACGTCCCGCAGGTCGGGCGCGCAGCTGCTCGCGGCCACCCGCCTGCTCACCCGCCGCATGCCGCTGACCAGGCTGCCCGCGGAGAAGGTGCGGGCCCACCGGGAGCTGACGCCGGTCAGGGACGGCGGCCGCGTCGAGGTGTACACCTACCCGACGGCCGGCACGGAACTGGACAACATCGCGGACATCCTGCGCCGCGCACACCTGGAGGACGGCGTCCCCTGGGGCGACATGGCGGTCCTGGTCCGCGCCGGCGCCCGCTCCATCCCCGCGGTCCGCCGCAGCCTCGGCGCGGCGGGCGTCCCCCTGGAGGTGGACGGCGACGACATCGCCCTGCGCCATGAGCCCGCGGTGACGCCCCTGCTGACGGCGCTGCGGGTCGTGGCGACGGCGGTGATCGCGGATACATCGCCCGACATGGAAGCGGCGGGAGACGTGGACGCGGACCCTGAAGCCGCCACGGACCCTGAAGCGGCAGGGGACCCTGAAGCGGCGGAGGACGCGGAGGCTGCCCCAGAAGCGGCCACGGACGCGGACGCCGAGGCACAGACCGGCACCGAAGCCGCCACGGACGCGCCCCCCGCCACCGCCCCCTCCTGGCT
>NZ_WMBF01000125.1:0-15682 GCF_019400875.1 Streptomyces anatolicus
GGTCGGGGCGGCGGGTGCCTCCTGGGCGGCGCTCTCCGCACGCCTGCGGCGGTACCGCGGCGGCACGAACGCCTCGGCCCACCGGGGGGTGCGCGGCGTGAAGCGCGGCAGCAGGAGCAGTACGAGACCGAGCGCGCTCAGCGCGACGATGACGAAGAGGATCCATACGCTGGTGGAGTGCACCGAGTACGCCACGGTGCCGAACGCGATGAGCGCCGACCAGAAGTACATGATCAGCACCGCGCGGCTGTGCGAGTGACCGATCTCCAGGAGCCGGTGGTGCAGGTGTCCGCGGTCCGCCGCGAAGGGCGACTTGCCGTTCCAGGTGCGGCGCACGATCGCGAGGACGAGGTCGGCGAAGGGGATCGCGATGATCGTCAGCGGCATCAGGAGCGGGATGAAGACCGGCAGCATCGCGTGCGTGGCGTCGCGGGTGCCGCCGAAGTTCAGCTTCATCGCCGCCGGGTCGACCTGCCCGGTGACGGAGATCGCGCCGGCCGCGAGGATGAGACCGATGAGCATCGAGCCCGAGTCGCCCATGAAGATGCGGGCGGGGTGCATGTTGTGCGGCAGGAAGCCCAGGCACATGCCCATGAGGATGGCGGCGAAGAGGGTGGCGGGGGCGGCGGCCTCGATGCCGTAGCCGTACCAGATGCGGTAGGCGTACATGAAGGACGCGGCGGAGGCGATGCAGACCATGCCCGCGGCGAGGCCGTCGAGGCCGTCCACGAAGTTGACGGCGTTGATGGTGATGACGACGAGCGCGACCGTCAGCAGGGTGCCCTGCCCGGAGGTGAGCGAGACCGTGCCGACGCCCGGGACCGGGATCCACAGGATCGTCAGACCCTGCATCACCATGACGCCCGCGGCGATCATCTGGCCGCCGAGCTTGATCAGGGCGTCGATCTCGAACTTGTCGTCCAGGACGCCGATCAGCCAGATCAGCGCCGCCCCGGAGAGCAGCGCGCGCGGCTCGTTGGAGTTCTCGAAGACCGCGTTCAGGTTCGGCAGGTGGTCGGCGACGAGCAGGCCCGCGCACAGGCCGAAGAACATCGCGATCCCGCCGAGCCGGGGCGTGGGCTCCCGGTGCACGTCACGAGCGCGGATCTCCGGCATGGCGCCGGCCACGATCGCGAACTTCCGCACCGGCCCGGTCAGCAGATAGGTCACCGCGGCCGTGATGCAGAGCGTCAGCAGGTATTCACGCACGGGCTTCCCCACAGGTATCGCTGGCCATCTCAGCCCCACACCCTAGCTTTGCGCGCATACGGTTGGGGACTTACGGGTAGCGACGATGGTTGCACGAGTACGCCCATGCCCCTGACGCGGCTACCCCGTCCTACCCCGGATACGGCGGAAATCTGCCCGCCAGTTCACGCACCTCTTCTCGTACGTTCGCCTTCTCCGCGGCGTCGCCGACCGCTTCGGCCATGAGACCGGCGATCCTTGCCATCTCGGGGGCGGCCATGCCCTGGGTCGTGACGGCCGCGGTGCCGAGGCGCAGCCCGCGGGCCTCGCCGTGCGGCAGGGCGCAGGTGTCCAGGACGATGCCGGCCGCCGCCAGCCTGCCGCGCGCGGTCCGCGCGTCCACTCCCAGGGGGGCCGGATCGGCCAGCACCAGGTGGGTGTCCGTGCCGCCGGTGGTGATCGCGAACCCGGCGGTGGCCAGGGCCTGGGCCAGCGTGCGGGCGTTGGCGACGACCTGATGGGCGTACGTGGTGAAGGCCGGGGCCGCCGCCTCGCCGAACGCGACGGCCTTGGCGGCGATCGTGTGCATCTGGGCGCCGCCCTGCGTGAACGGGAAGACCGCGCGGTCGATCCGTTCCGCCAGCTCCGCCCCGCACAGCAGGAGGCCGCCCCGGGGGCCGCGCAGGACCTTGTGGGTGGTGGCGCAGACGACGTCGGCGTGCGGCACGGGGTTCGGTGCCGCTCCCCCGGCGACCAGGCCCATCGGGTGGGCCGCGTCGGCGATGAGGTACGCGCCCACGTCGTCGGCGATCTCGCGGAAGGCCGCGTAGTCGATGTGGCGCGGATAGGAGATCGAACCGCAGACGATCGCCTTGGGGCGGTGGGAGCGGGCGAGGGTGTGCACCTGGTCGTAGTCGATGAGGCCGCTCTCGGCGTCGACGCCGTAACCGACGAAGTCGAACCAGCGTCCGGAGAAGTTCGCGGGCGAGCCGTGCGTGAGGTGGCCGCCGTACGGCAGGCCCATCGCGAGGACGGTGTCGCCGGGCCGCAGCAGCGCGGCGTACGCGGCGAGGACGGCGGAGGAGCCGGAGTGCGCCTGCACGTTGGCGTGTTCGGCGCCGAAGAGGGACTTGGCGCGGTCGACGGCGATCCGCTCGGCGATGTCGACCAGCTCGCAGCCGCCGTGGTGGCGGGCGCCGGGGTAGCCCTCGGCGTACTTGTTGGCGAGCGGGGAGCCGAGGGCGGTCAGGACGGCGGGCGAGGTGAAGTTCTCGGCGGCGACCAGCTGAAGCCCCTCGGCCTGCCGGGCCGCCTCGGCGATGAGGACGTCGGCCAGCTCGGGGTCGTGCCGGCGCAGGGCGTCGAGATCGGTGTACGACGCCTCGTGGGCGGTGGGTGCGGTGCTGACCGTGCTGAGCGACATCGTGGGCTCCGGGGCCTGGCGGGGGTGACCTCAGATCCAATGTAGGCCGCTGCCCGGGGGCGGGCACGCCGATCCGGCTACATGTGTGCGGGCACCCCGGTCAGCGCCGTCACGACGGGGTCGAGGGCCTGGTTGATCTCGTCGCCGACGGACCGGAAGAAGGGCAGCGGGGCGCCGTAGGGGTCGTACACCTCGTCGGCCTCCACGTTGGGCGCGAGGAGCCAGCCGCGCAGGGCCGCGGCGGCCCGCACCAGGGCGCGGGCGCGCTCCACCACGCCGTTGCCGTCCGGCTCGGGCAGGGTCGTCGGGTCTATGGCCCGCACCAGCCGGGTGAACTCCTTGAGCGTGAAGGTGCGCAGGCCCGCCGAGTGGCCCATGGAGATGACCTGCGCCCGGTGGTCGCGGGTGGCGGTCAGGACGAGGTCGGCGCGGATGACGTGGTCGTCAAGGAGCTCGCGCCCCATGAAGCCGCTGGCGTCCGCGCCGAAGTCCGCGAGGACCGTCTCGGCGTTGGTCTCCATCGGGGCGCCCTCGTGGCCCCAGGTGCCCGCGCTCTCCACGATCAGACCGCCGGTGAGCGGGTCGCCGAGGCGGTCGGCGAGGGCATGCCGGGTCAGCCGCTCGGTGATCGGCGAGCGGCAGACGTTGCCGGTGCTGACGTGGAGGATGCGGAAGGTGCCCGCGGAGCCCGGGAAGCCCGTTATGCCACGCCCCGTCTCAGGGGCTGTCAATTCGCCACCTCGAGGTCGGGTACCACCTTGCGCAGCTCGTCCGCGTCGAGGGCGCCCGCGCGGAGCAGAACCGGCACCCTGCCCGTGACGTCGACGATGGAGGAGGGGACGATGCCGGGGGTCGGGCCGCCGTCCAGGTAGACGGAGACGGAGTCGCCCAGCATGTCCTGCGCGGCGTCGCAGTCCTCGGGGGCGGGGTGCCCGGTGAGGTTGGCGGAGGAGACGGCCATCGGGCCGACCTCGGTGAGCAGTTCGATGGCGACGGGGTGCAGCGGCATGCGGATGGCGACCGTGCCGCGGGTGTCGCCGAGGTCCCACTGGAGGGAGGGCTGCTGCTTGGCGACGAGGGTCAGGGCGCCGGGCCAGAAGGCGTCGACCAGCTCCCAGGCCATCTCGGAGAAGTCGGTGACCAGGCCGTGCAAGGTGTTCGGGGAGCCGATGAGGACGGGCGTCGGCATGTTGCGGCCGCGGCCCTTGGCGTCGAGCAGGTCGGCGCACGCCTCCGGGCTGAAGGCGTCGGCACCGATGCCGTAGACGGTGTCGGTGGGCAGCACGACCAGCTCGCCGCGGCGTACGGCGGACGCGGCCTCGCGCAGACCGGTCGAGCGGTCGGTCGCGTCGTTGGTGTCGTATCGCCGTGCCATTAGCGGGCCTCCTCGTACACGTACTGCTGCCTTGCGGTGGTCTTGATTGTCACGGCATCGCCCTGCGGGCGGTCGCGAAACGCGGCCTGTTGTTGAGGTCGGGGTGGTCGGCCGCGTCGGCCCAGCCCCGCTCCTCGGTGAAGATCCAGGGGACCTGGCCGCCCTGGGTGTCGGCGTGCTCGATGACGACGACGCCTCCCGGGCGCAGGAGCCGGTGGGCGGTCCGCTCGATGCCGCGGATCAGGTCGAGGCCGTCCTCGCCGGAGAACAGGGCGAGCTCGGGGTCGTGGTCACGGGCCTCGGGAGCGACGTACTCCCACTCGGTGAGCGGGATGTACGGCGGGTTGGAGACGACGAGGTCGACCTGGCCGTCCAGCTCGGGGAAGGCGTCGCGGGCGTCGCCCTGGACGAGCTTGACCCTGGACCCCTCCACGTTCTTCCGCGTCCACTTCAGGGCGTCCTCGGACAGCTCCACGGCGTGCACGCGCGAGCGCGGGACCTCCTGGGCCAGGGCGAGCGCGATGGCGCCGGAGCCCGTGCACAGGTCGACGATGAGCGGTTCGACGACGTCCATCGCGCGCACGGCGTCTATGGCCCAGCCGACGACCGACTCGGTCTCGGGGCGGGGCACGAAGACGCCGGGTCCGACCTGCAGCTCCAGATAGCGGAAGTAGGCGCGTCCGGTGATGTGCTGAAGCGGCTCGCGGGCCTCACGGCGCGCGATCGTCTCCCAGTAGCGGGCGTCGAAGTCGGAGTCCTTGACGGAGTGCAGCTCGCCCCGCTTCACGCCGTGCACGAAGGCGGCGAGCTCCTCCGCGTCGTTGCGCGGCGAGGGCACGCCGGCGTCGGCCAGCCGCTGGGTGGCCTGGGCCACTTCCGCGAGCAGCACGCCGCGGGGGTTCGGGGGCCGCCCCCCAATATGTTGCTGCACGCTGGTCCTCCGGGACAGGTCGTACGAGGGATGGGGACGTCAGGCTGCCGCGAGCTTGGCCGCGGAGTCCGCGTCGACGCAGGCCTGGATGACCGCGTCGAGTTCGCCGTCGAGCACCTGGTCCAAGTTGTACGCCTTGAAGCCGACGCGGTGGTCCGAGATCCGGTTTTCCGGGTAGTTGTACGTCCGGATCTTCTCGGAGCGGTCGACCGTGCGGACCTGGCTGCGGCGGGCGTCCGCCGCCTTGCTCTCCGCCTCCTCCTGGGCCGCGGCGAGCAGCCTGGAGCGCAGGATGCGCATGGCCTGCTCCTTGTTCTGGAGCTGGCTCTTCTCGTTCTGGCAGGAGGCGACGACGCCGGTGGGCAGGTGCGTGATGCGCACCGCGGAGTCGGTGGTGTTGACGGACTGGCCGCCGGGACCCGAGGAGCGGTAGACGTCGATGCGCAGGTCGTTCGCGTGGATCTCGACGTCGATCTCCTCGGCCTCGGGCGTCACGAGGACACCGGCGGCGGAGGTGTGGATGCGGCCCTGCGACTCGGTGGAGGGCACGCGCTGCACACGGTGCACGCCGCCCTCGTACTTGAGGCGGGCCCAGACGCCCTGGCCGGGCTCGGTGGCGCCCTGGCCGCCCTTGGTCTTCACGGCGACCTGGACGTCCTTGTAGCCGCCCAGCTCGGACTCGGTGGCGTCGATGATCTCGGTCTTCCAGCCGACGCGCTCGGCGTACCGCAGATACATGCGCAGCAGGTCGCCGGCGAAGAGCGCGGACTCGTCGCCGCCCGCGCCCGCCTTGATCTCCAGGATGACGTCCTTGTCGTCGGACGGGTCCCGGGGCACGAGCAGCAGCCGCAGCTTCTCGGTGATCTCCTCGCGGCGGCGCTCCAGGTCCTTGACCTCGGCGGCGAACTCGGGGTCGTCGGCGCCCAGTTCGCGGGCGGTCTCGATGTCGTCCCCGGTCTGCTTCCAGGAGCGGTACGTCGCGACGATCGGGGTCAGCTCGGCGTAGCGCTTGTTGAGCTTGCGCGCGTTGGCCTGGTCGGCGTGGACCGACGGGTCGGCGAGCTTCTTCTCGAGATCGGCGTGTTCGCCGATCAGTTCCTCGACCGCCTCGAACATCGGGGGCTCCTGGTTTTCTACGCGAGGGTTCTACGCGCGGTGTTCTACGCGATTTGGCTGCGGGACGGCAAAAGCGCCGGTCCCGGCCACCCCCTCCCGAGGGCGGCCGATGACCGGCGCAGTGGCTCGCTACTTCTTGGCAGCCGCGGCCTTGCCGAAGCGGGCCTCGAAGCGGGCCACACGGCCACCGGTGTCGAGGATCTTCTGCTTGCCCGTGTAGAACGGGTGGCACTCGGAGCAGACCTCGGCGCGGACGTTGCCGCTGGAGATCGTGGAGCGAGTGGTGAACGACGCGCCACAGGTGCAGCTGACCTGGGTCTCGACGTACTCGGGGTGAATGTCGCGCTTCAAGGTGTCTCCTAGTTTCGGGAGGGCGCCGGGTCGTACGCGCGGATTGCTCGTACGTGAACCGGGGCCGACGTACCAGTCTGCCAGGACCGGCCGTATCTCCCAAAACGGGGGGAGGCCGGGATCTATTCCTGGGGGCCTGCGGGCCTCAGTGACCGGCCACCACGTCGCCCACGTCGCCCTTGTCGCCCGCGGACTTCTCGGTGGCGGACCTGGGGATGGGCCTGTCAACCCTGAGCGCCTTCCAGACCTCCTGGTCGGCCTCTTCGAGGGGCAGGACGCGGTTGGGGTCGGCCGGGTCGTACTGGATGGGCATCGTGACCATCTTCATGTCGCCCGCGCCGATGCCCTTGAGGCCGCCCGCGAAGCTCGCGAGGCTCTTGACGTCGTTCAGCTCGGAGTCGGTGGTGATGGCGCTCGTCGCGTCGTTCGCCAGGTTGTAGAGCTTGTCCCAGCTGCTGAAGAGCCCGACGTCCTTGACCTGGTCGAGCAGGGCCTTGATGAAGGCCTGCTGGAGCTGGATGCGGCCGAGGTCGCTGCCGTCGCCGACGCCGTGGCGGGTGCGGACGAGACCGAGGGCCTGCTCGCCGTCGAGGGTGTGGGTGCCCGCGTCGAGGTCGAGGTGGCTGTCCTTGTCGCGGATGGCCTTCTTGGTGGTGATGTCGACGCCGCCGAGGGTGTCGATGAGCTTCTTGAAGCCCGTGAAGTCCACTTCGACGTAGTGGTCCATCCTGATGCCGGACATCTTCTCGACGGTCTTGACGGCGCAGGCGGGGCCGCCGACCTCGTACGCCGTGTTGAACATCTGCCGCTGCCCGCCGGGATCGGTCGTGCCGTCCTCCGTGGCGCACTCGGGCCGGGATATCAGGGTGTCGCGGGGTATGGAGACGACGCTGGCCTTCTTGTGGCCCTTGTAGACGTGCACGATCATCGCCGTGTCGGAGCGGGCCGCGCCCTCGTCCTTGCCGTACTCGGCGTTCTTGCCCGAGCGGGAGTCGGAGCCGAGGACGAGGATGTCCTGGGAGCCGTTGTCGATGTCCCGGGGGCGGTCCGTGCCGAGCGCGGCGTTGATGTCGACGCCCTTGAGGTTGCCGTTGAGCTTGTAGTAGACGACGCCGAGGGCCGTGCCGCCGAGGATTGCCACCGAGGCCGCGGTCCACGCGGAGACGACGAGCACCTTCTTGCGCCTGTCGCGCGGCTTGCGGCGGCGGCCGCGCTTGCCGCGCTTTCGCACGGCGGCGGCCTTGCTCTCGTCGGTCATGCGCCCCTCAGTCCTCGTCGGTCGGTACCCCCTGATTTCAGGGTCAAGCGTGGCTTTCCGTCACTTGTCAGACGGAGAATCCGACAGAAGGGTTGCACGGCGCCCTGGGTGCGCCCCGGGGTTGCGGCCGCCTCGACGCGCGTGCCCTGCGCGCCCCTTTTGGGGCCTTCACCAGCGCTTTCGCACCGGGCGGCGCCGCCGTCGGCGACCGTGAGAATCTCTTAGGCGTGTGGCCAAGGTCTCGGGAAACGTAAAGGGGCCGGCCCCGTCGCATGACGGGACCGGCCCCTTTTACGGTCACCTTGTTCCAGGCGCCCGCGCCGGGTCAGTCGTTGCCGTTGCCCGGCGTCGGCGTCGTCTTCTGGATCTGGAGCAGGAACTCGGCGTTCGACTTCGTCTGCTTCATCTTGTCCAGGAGCAGCTCGATCGCCTGCTGCTGGTCGAGCGCGTGCAGCACGCGGCGCAGCTTCCAGGTGATGGCGAGCTCGTCGCTGCCGAGCAGGATCTCTTCCTTGCGGGTGCCGGACGCGTCCACGTCCACCGCCGGGAAGATGCGCTTGTCGGCGAGCTTGCGGTCGAGCTTCAGCTCGGCGTTGCCGGTGCCCTTGAACTCCTCGAAGATGACCTCGTCCATGCGGGACCCGGTGTCGACGAGCGCGGTCGCGAGGATGGTCAGCGAGCCGCCGTCCTCGATGTTGCGCGCGGCACCGAAGAAGCGCTTCGGCGGGTAGAGCGCGGTCGAGTCGACACCACCGGACAGGATGCGCCCGGAGGCCGGGGCCGCGAGGTTGTACGCACGGCCCAGACGCGTGATCGAGTCGAGCAGTACGACGACGTCGTGACCCAGCTCCACGAGGCGCTTGGCGCGCTCGATGGCCAGCTCGGCGACCGTGGTGTGGTCCTCGGCCGGGCGGTCGAAGGTCGAGGAGATGACCTCGCCCTTGACCGACCGCTGCATGTCGGTGACCTCTTCCGGACGCTCGTCGACCAGGACGACCATCAGGTGGCACTCGGGGTTGTTGACCGTGATCGCGTTGGCGATCGCCTGCATGATCATGGTCTTGCCGGTCTTCGGCGGGGCCACGATCAGACCGCGCTGTCCCTTACCGATGGGCGCGACGAGGTCGATGATGCGGGTGGTGAGCACGCCCGGGTCGGTCTCCAGACGGAGCCGGTCCTGCGGGTAAAGGGGCGTCAGCTTGCTGAACTCCGGTCGCCCGCGCCCGGATTCGGCCGCCATGCCGTTCGCCGAGTCGAGGCGCACGAGCGCGTTGAACTTCTCGCGGCGCTCGCCGTCCTTGGGCTGGCGGACCGCGCCGGTGACGTGGTCGCCCTTGCGCAGGCCGTTCTTGCGGACCTGGGCCAGCGAGACGTACACGTCGTTCGGGCCGGGGAGGTAGCCCGACGTGCGGATGAACGCGTAGTTGTCGAGGATGTCCAGGATGCCCGCGACGGGGATCAGGACGTCGTCGTCGGAGACCTGCGGCTCGTTGCCGAAGCCCTGCTCGTCGCGGCCGCGACGGCCACGGCGGTCGCGGTAACGGCCCCGGCGGCCGCGGCGGCCACCCTCGAAGTCGTCGTCATCCTGCGGACCGTTGTCACGCTGACGGTCCTGGCGGTCCTGACGGCCGCCGCCGCCCTGCTGCTGACGGTCCTGCCGGTCGCGGTCCTGGCGGCCGCCGCCCTGCTGGCCGCCGCCCTGCTGGTCGTCGCCCTTGTTGCCGCGGCGGTCGCGGTCACGGTCACGGCCGCGGCCCTGGCGGTCACGGCGCTCACGGCGGCCGTCGGCGCCGTCGCCGCCGGAGCCGTCGCCGCCCTTGTCGCCCCTGGCCTCGGACGCGTCGCCCTTGGCCTCGGCCTTGGGCTCGCCCTTCGCCTCGGCGGTGACCGTCTCCGGGCTGCCCGCGTCGGCGGTGGCCCGGCGCCGGCGGCGCTCACCGGCGGGCTGGTCGTCGCTGGCGGGCTGGCCGGGGATGTCGATCTGCTGCTGGGCAGGGGCCTTCTCGGCCTTGACGCCCTCGGCGCTCTCCGCCCTGACGGCCTTGCTCGGCTTGCCGGCGCTCTCCGCGGCGTCCTCGCCCGTACGGGCCTTCGAGGTGGCCCGGCGCTTGGGCTTGGTCTCGGCGGCGTCTGCGGAAGGCGCGGTGCTCTTCGCCGGGGCTCCGCCCCCTGCCTGCGCCTCCTTGATGACGTCGATCAGCTGGCTCTTGCGCATGCGCCCGGTTCCCTTGATCCCAAGGCCCGAGGCGACCTGCTGCAGTTCCGCCAGCACCATGCCCTCGAGGCCGGTGCCGCGGCGCCGCCGGGACCCGGCCGAAGCACCGGTGGCAGGCGCCGCGGAGGCGTCCGTGGCGGGCGTGTCGGCAGTCACGCCCATCAGATCGGTGGTGTCGCTCACGAAGGGTCCTTCCCTGGAGCGGACGTCGGCCTGTCTGGCTCGGCGACCGGTTGTGCTGTCCGGCGGTCCTATGCGGATGGACCGTGCCGGGGCGGTGGTCCGCCAACGAGGCGGAAGAATTCATTGGTGATGGCGATTCCCGGTGCGGTGCCACTGATGTGCGGTGTCACTCGGCTCGGTCACGCCGGTTCCGGAGCGTGCTCAGGACCGCTCAGTGCAAGGCACGAAGCAGTTTGGGAGGCTCCCGGAAGAATGGTTGTCCCGGACGGGGACACAAAGCACCTCGCCATGGTGAGGTCGGGTGCAGACTTGAGATTAACACTACCGGATCCAACAAACATTCCCCCTCTCGGGATCGGGACACCCCGAAACCCCTGTGTTCACCGCGTCAGGACGCAAGCGGCAGCACGCTCGCTCCCTTGGCATCGAGTGCCAGGCGATTGGCCGCCCAGCCCTCTCCCGCCAGGCGTGCGACCTTGTCGGCCGCACTGTCTTCGGCCAGCGCGAGGACCGTGGGTCCCGCGCCGGAGATCACCGCGGGCACGCCGTCGGCGCGCAGCCGCTCCACCAGGGCGGCGCTCTCCGGCATGGCCGGGGCGCGGTACTCCTGGTGCAGCCGGTCCTCGGTGGCGGGCAGCAGCAGCTCGGGGCGCCTGGTCAGGGCCTCGACGAGCAGCGCCGCCCGGCCCGCGTTGGCGGCCGCGTCGACGTGCGGGACGGTGCGCGGAAGCAGGCCGCGCGCCGTCTCGGTGAGGATGGGCTTTCCGGGTACGAAAACCACCGGAACGATGGAATCGGCGGGCTCCATCCTGATCGCCCGCCCCGCTCCCCCGTCCATCCAGGAGAGCGTGAAACCGCCGAGCAGACAGGCCGCCACGTTGTCGGGGTGGCCCTCGATCTCGGTGGCGAGTTCGAGCAGCGCCGCGTCGTCGAGCCTGGCCTCGCCGCCTATCGTCACGGCGCGGGCGGCGACGATGCCCGCGCAGATGGCGGCGGACGACGAGCCGAGGCCGCGGCCGTGCGGGATGCGGTTGGCGCAGACGATCTCCAGGCCGCGCGGCTGCCCGCCGAGCAGGTCGAAGGCGGTGCGCAGGGCGCGTACGAGCAGATGCGACTCGTCGCGGGCGAGGGTCTCGCTGCCCTCCCCGGCGATGTCGATGTTCAGGCCGGAGTCGGCCACCCGGACGACCACGTCGTCGTAAAGACCCAGCGACAGGCCCAGGGCGTCGAAGCCCGGACCGAGATTGGCGCTGGTGGCGGGGACGCGCACCCGGACGGCGGCGGCGCGGAACGCTGGACCGGCCATCGCTCGATGACTCTCCTTGAGCTGCGTGTTTTCGAGGCTGCGTATTTTTCGGTACGTGCCACATGTACGGGAGACCCGGAGGCCGCGGACGACGGCGGCACCGCGGCATATGCGGCGGGGCGGGTTGGGTACAGCCTATCGAAGGAAGGTTCTGTGGCGACATAGGGCGCACAGGAGGCGCACGATGCGTGTCGTAAGCCCCCTGTGCCACCCCCTGTACGGAGTCGCGGGTTTTGCCCGCTGTTAGGCCAGACCGAGGCGTTCTGCGGCGGCGGCCGCGTCGACCGGGACCGTGACCGGCTGCGGGGCGCCCGCGACGGCCCAGTCCGGGTCCTTGAGGCCGTTGCCCGTGACCGTACAGACGATTTTCTGGCCCGGGTCGACCTTGCCCTGCTCGGCGGCCTTCAGCAGACCGGCGACCGAAGCGGCCGACGCGGGCTCCACGAAGACACCTTCCTGCGACGCCAACAGCTTGTAGGCGCGCAGGATCTCACGGTCCGTCACCTCGTCGATGAAACCGCCCGACTCGTCGCGCGCGGCGAGGGCGTACTGCCACGAGGCAGGGTTGCCGATGCGAATCGCGGTGGCGATCGTCGAGGGGTCCTTGACGACCTCGCCGCGCACGATGGGCGCCGAGCCGGAGGCCTGGAAGCCCCACATCCGGGGCGTACGCGTGGCGACCGAGTCGGCGGCGTACTCCTTGTAGCCCTTCCAGTAGGCCGTGATGTTGCCGGCGTTGCCGACGGGAAGGACGTGGATGTCGGGGGCGTCGCCGAGGGCGTCCACGATCTCGAACGAGGCGGTCTTCTGGCCCTCGATGCGGAACGGGTTGACCGAGTTGACGAGCGCCACCGGGTAGTTCTCGGACAGGCCGCGCGCCAGGTTCAGGCAGTCGTCGAAGTTGCCGTCGACCTGGAGGATCTTCGAGCCGTAGACGAGCGCCTGGCCCATCTTGCCGAGCGCGATCTTGCCCTGCGGCACGAGGACCGCGCAGACCATGCCCGCGCGGACCGCGTAGGCGGCGGCGGACGCCGACGTGTTGCCGGTGGAGGCGCAGATGACGGCCTTCGCGCCCTCCTCCTTGGCCTTGGTGATCGCCATGGTCATGCCGCGGTCCTTGAAGGAACCCGTCGGGTTCGCGCCCTCGACCTTGAGGTGGACCTCGCAGCCCGTGCGCTCCGAGAGCACCTGCGCGGGTACGAGCGGCGTGCCGCCCTCGCGAAGCGTCACGACCGGCGTGGTGGCCGAGACCGGAAGACGCTCCCGGTACTCCTCGATGATTCCGCGCCACTGGTGGGTCATTGCTGCCTACTCCCCTTCAACCCGCATGATGCTGGCGACACCGCGCACGGTGTCGAGTCTGCGCAGCGCGTCGACGGTGCCGGTGAGGGCGGCGTCGGGCGCGCGATGGGTGACGACGACGAGGGAGGCCTCGCCGTCCTTGCCCGTCTGACGGACCGTATCGATCGATACGCCGTGCTCGGCGAAGACCGTCGCGACCTGGGCGAGGACGCCCGGCTTGTCGGCCACGTCGAGGCTGATGTGGTAGCGCGTGACGACCTCGCCCATGGAGCCCACGGGCAGCTGCGTGTACGCGGAGTCGCCGGGTCCGGTGGACTCGGCGAGCTTGTTGCGGCAGACGGCGACGAGGTCGCCGAGGACGGCGGACGCGGTGGGCGCGCCACCGGCGCCGGGGCCGTAGAACATGAGCTGTCCCGCGGCCTCCGCCTCGACGAACACCGCGTTGTACGCCTCGCGGACCGACGCCAGCGGGTGGCTGAGCGGGATCATCGCGGGGTGGACGCGCGCGGTGACGGACCCGCCGTCGGCGGCCCGCTCGCAGATGGCGAGCAGTTTGATGGTGCAGCCCATGCGCTTCGCGGAGGCGAAGTCGGCGGCGGTCACCTCGGTCATGCCCTCGCGGTACACGTCGTCGAGGCGTACGCGCGTGTGGAAGGCGATGCCGGCGAGGATCGCGGCCTTGGCGGCGGCGTCGAAGCCCTCGACGTCGGCGGTCGGGTCCGCTTCCGCGTAGCCGAGGGCGGTGGCCTCGTCGAGGGCTTCCTGATACCCGGCGCCGGTGGTGTCCATGGCGTCGAGGATGAAGTTCGTGGTGCCGTTCACGATGCCGAGTACGCGGTTGACCTTGTCGCCCGCAAGGGACTCGCGCAGCGGGCGGATCAGCGGGATGGCACCGGCGACGGCGGCCTCGTAGTAGAGATCCCGGCCGTGCTCGACGGCGGCCTCGTGCAGCGCGGCGCCGTCCTGCGCGATGAGCGCCTTGTTCGCGGAGACGACCGAGGCGCCGTGGGCGAGGGCGGTGGTGATCAGCCCGCGCGCGGGCTCGATGCCGCCGATGACCTCGACGACGACGTCGATGTCGCCGCGCTTGACCAGTGCCGTCGCGTCGGTGGTGACGAGGGACGGGTCGATGCCCTCGCGCACCTTGGAGGGGCGGCGGACGGCGACCCCGGCGAGCTCCACCGGGGCGCCGATCCTGGCTGTGAGGTCGTCGGCGTGCGTCGTCATGATGCGCGCCACCTCTGAGCCGACAACCCCACAGCCCAGCAGCGCCACCTTCAGCGGACGCGTACGCATCATCCGACCTCACTTCTCATACATCTACGATGGGACCAGTCTCACCCACCGGACCGGAGTTTCTGTCCATTGTCCGGATCTTGAGACATCTATTTCATCATCCGACGTCGAGACGCAGGAGATCTTCCTCCGTCTCGCGCCGCACGATCACCCGCGCCGCACCGCTGTCGACGGCGACCACGGGCGGGCGAAGAGCGTGGTTGTAGTTGCTCGCCATCGAGCGGCAGTACGCACCCGTCGCGGGGACGGCGATCAGATCGCCGGGCGCCAGGTCGGCCGGGAGGAACGCGTCGCGTACGACGATGTCGCCACTCTCACAGTGCTTGCCGACCACGCGCACCAGCATCGGCTCGGCGTCGGAGGAGCGGGAGACGAGGGCGACGGAGTACTCGGCGTCGTAGAGCGCGGTGCGGATGTTGTCGGACATGCCGCCGTCGACGGAGACGTACGTACGCAGGCCTTCGAGGGGCTTGATGGTGCCGACCTCGTAGAGCGTGAAGGCGGTGGGGCCGACGATGGCGCGCCCCGGCTCGACGGAGATGCGGGGGGTGCGCAGCCCGGCGGCGGCGCACTCGCGTGTGACGATCTC
Organism: Streptomyces anatolicus; assembly: GCF_019400875.1. Taxonomy (NCBI): domain Bacteria; kingdom Bacillati; phylum Actinomycetota; class Actinomycetes; order Kitasatosporales; family Streptomycetaceae; genus Streptomyces; species Streptomyces anatolicus. Next base: position 14,534 of record NZ_WMBF01000125.1, read on the forward strand.
GCTCAGCGCCCTGGCGATCTCGTGCGGCTCGCACGGGTCGTCGTCCGAGGTGTACGCGATGCCGAGGCCGCCGCCGAGGTCGATCTCGGGCAGCTCCACGCCGTGCTCGTCGCGCACCTCGGCGAGCAGCTGCACCACGCGCCGGGCGGAGACCTCGAAGCCGGCCATGTCGAAGATCTGCGACCCGATGTGCGAGTGGATGCCGATCAGCTCGATCCCGTCGAGCTTGAGGGCGCGCCGGACGGCCTCCGCGGCCTCTCCCCCGGCCAGCGCGATGCCGAACTTCTGGTCCTCGTGGGCGGTGGCGATGAACTCGTGGGTGTGCGCCTCGACGCCCACGGTCACGCGGATCTGCACGCGCTGGCGCTTGCCGAGCCGCTCGGCGATGTGCGAGACGCGCACGATCTCCTGGAAGGAGTCGAGCACGACGCGTCCGACGCCGGCCTCGATCGCGCGGTGGATCTCGTCCTCGGTCTTGTTGTTGCCGTGGAAGGCGATGCGCTCGGCGGGCATGCCGGCGGCGAGGGCGGTGGCCAGTTCGCCGCCGCTGCACACGTCGAGGTTGAGCCCTTCCTCGTGCAGCCAGCGCACGACGGCCCGGGACAGGAACGCCTTGCCGGCGTAGAAGACGTCGGCGCCGGTGCCGAAGGCGTCGCGCCAGGCGCGGCAGCGGGCGCGGAAGTCGGCCTCGTCGACGAAGTACGCGGGGGTGCCGAACTCCTCGGCCAGGCGCGTCACTTCGATGCCGCCCATGCTGACGACGCCCTCGGGGCCTCGGGTGACGGTGCGGGACCAGACCTTGGCGTCCAGGGCGTTGAGGTCGGTGGGCGGCGCGGTGTAGTGCCCCTCGGTCAGGACGTCGGCGTGGCGGGGGCCTGCGGGGTGTGCGGAACGGCTCATGGCTCGGTCGTCTCGTCTCTCACGGTGTCACGTATGACGGTGTCACAGATAGGTGGGTGCGCTGATGCCGAGCAGGGACAGGCCACCGGCGAGCACCGTCCCGGCGGCTTCGGCGAGGGCGAGCCGGGCACGGTGGGCGGCCGAGGGTTTCTCGTCGCCGACGGGCAGGACGGCGTGCTCGTACCCGAGCAGGGCGTCGGCGGTGCCGACGAGGTGCCGGGCGAGCCGGTCGGGGGCGCGGTGGCGGGC
>NZ_WMBF01000850.1:0-1138 GCF_019400875.1 Streptomyces anatolicus
GGCACGGGAGGCGGCGGCGCGGGTGTGGCGGGTGAAGAGGTGCCCATGGACAACATGTCCGCCGCCCTCATGGCCGTGAACTGCGCCGACGACCCCGACCGGCCCGGTGCCGCGCGGATAGAAAAGGAAGTGGGCAGGCTCCAGGAGGAGTTCGAGGAGGCGTCGCCCGTCTTCGGCAAGTCGATGCTGATGCCGGTGCTGCTCTGCTTCGGGCGGCCTCCGGGGACCCGCTACATCCGCGAGGACGTGCGGGACCTGAAGTCGCCGAAGCTGCTGCTCGTCGGTACGCGCGGCGACCCCGCGACGCCCTACCGCTGGACGGAGGAGACCGCGCGCCGCCTCGGCCCGCAGGCCGTCGTCCTGGACAACAAGGGTGACGGGCACACCGGTTACCTCGGGTCCAAGTGCGTGCAGGACAAGGTGGACGGGTTCCTGCTGTACGGGGAGATGCCGAAGAGCGGGAGCTCTTGCGGGCTGGACAGCCGGACCGCCGAGTGAGCCCCGTCAGGGGTGTGCCGGCGAGGTGAGGGCCAGCATCGCCGCCTCGTCGCGCGTGCCCTCCTTGGCCTGGTAGACCACCATGCGCTGGCCGCCCGTCCGCGCCAGCTTCAGCACTTCGTACGTGAGGGTCATCGCGCCGACCTTCGGATGCGCGAAGGACTTGGTGCCGCCGCCGCGTTCCCGTACGTCGTAACGCTCCCAGATCCGGGCGAAGTCCGGTGATTTCAGGAGGAGTTCGCCGACAAGGTTGGTCAGGCGCGGCGAGTCCGTGTCCGTGCCGCCGACCGCGCGCAGGTGGGCCACCGACGTGGCGACCGTCTCCTCCCAGGGCTGGTAGAGCGTGCGGCCCACGGGGTGCAGGAAGAGGTAGCGGGTGACGTTGCGCTGCTCGGGGGGCCACTCCCACAGGCCCGGGAGCAGGGCCCGGGCGGGGGCGTTGGCGGCCAGCAGGTAGCTGTGCCTGCTCACGACGTACGCGGGCAGCGGGGCCAGCGCGTCCAGCATGCGCGCGGTGGACTCGCGGACCGTGTCGTCGGCGGTGGGGTGCGGCTCCGTGAGGCGGCCCGAGGCGAGTTCGGCCAGCTCGTGCAGGCGGTCGTGGGCGTCGCCCGACAGGCGCAGGGCGCGGGCCAGGGAG
>NZ_WMBF01000126.1:0-15437 GCF_019400875.1 Streptomyces anatolicus
GGGTCTGGTAGCTGCCCTGCTGGGGCGGGTAGCCGTAGCCCGGCGTCGGGGCCGGGGTCGACGGGCCGTACGAACCCGGCTGGTACGGGGTCTGGACGCCGCCCGACTGCTGCGGGAGCGAGGAGTCGACCGGCGGGAAGACCGCGGAGCCGACGCCCGCGCCGCTCGCCGTGGGCGCGCCCGGCACGATGCTGGGGGCCGCCGCCTGGAAGGACTGGGCGACGCGCAGGCACTCGTCGCGCATGGCCTCGGCGGTGGGGAAGCGCTCGTTCGGGTTCTTCTTCAGCGCGCGGGCGACGATCGCGTCCACCGCGGGCGGCAGGGAACGGTTGATCGAGGACGGAGCGACCGGCTCCTCCTGGACGTGCGCGTACGCGATCGCCAGCGGCGAGTCCGCCTCGAACGGCAGCCGCCCGGTGACCAGTTGGAAGAGCATGATGCCGACGGAGTAGAGGTCGGAGCGCGCGTCCACGCCGCGGCCGAGCGCCTGCTCGGGCGAGAGGTACTGCGGGGTGCCGACGACCATGCCGGTCTGGGTCATCGAGGTGACGCCGGACTGCATGGCGCGGGCGATGCCGAAGTCCATGACCTTGACGACGTTGCGCTTGGTCATCATGACGTTGCCCGGCTTGATGTCGCGGTGGACCAGGCCCATCTCGTGGCTGATCTCCAGCGCCGCCAGCACATCGGCGGTGATCTTCAGCGCCTGGTCGGTCGGCATCGCGCCGAACTGCGTGACCGACGCGTCGAGCACGGAGCCGAGCGGCTTGCCCTCGACGTACTCCATGACGATGTACGGCATCGTCGTGCCGTCCAGCTCGTCCTCACCGGTGTCGAAGACCGACACGATGTTCGTGTGCGTGAGCTTCGCCACCGACTGGGCCTCGCGGCGGAAACGCTCGCGGAAGGACTGCTCGCGGCCCAGCTCGGTGTGGAGCGTCTTGATCGCGACCTGGCGGTCGAGCACGGCGTCGTACGCCAGGTGGACCGAGGCCATGCCGCCCTCGCCGAGCAGATCGCGCAGTTGGTAGCGGCCACCGGCCAGCGAACGCCCCGCGTACCGCCCCTGTGCGCCGTCCTGGCTGCTCATCTCGTGCGTCCCCCATCGGCGCGGCGGCCGGACGGCTCCGCGGCTGGTGATCGATTACCCGCTATTCCTGGCCAAGTCTGCCCGAGGACGATGACGCGTCAAGCTCGGTGCCCGTTCCGTGACCGTACGCGCAAGAAGCGTCTCGGAAGCGTTACAAGTTTGCGCACGCGGACCCGGGGCGGCTTTGATGTCCGGTCCACCTCGAACCGGCGGGTGGCGTGAAGGCTGTAGCGTGGCCCGTCGGAGTACCCGGTAAAGCGGCGTACTCAGTACCAAGTACCACGACCAGAAACGACGGCGAGGACTGATGGCACAGACGCAGCGCGCTCAGGGCCCGTCCGACCCCGACGCGACTGGCGGCGGTATGTCAGACGCGCCCGAGTTGTGGGGCAATGGCGGGCTCGTCGGAGACGGCCGTTACCGGCTGACCCACAGACTCGGCCGGGGCGGCATGGCCGAGGTCTTCGCCGCCGAGGACGTACGTCTGGGGCGCACGGTGGCGGTCAAGCTGCTCCGCTCCGACCTCGCCGAGGACCCCGTCTCCAAGGCCCGTTTCACGCGTGAGGCCCAGTCCGTCGCGGGTCTGAACCACCACGCCGTGGTCGCCGTGTACGACTCCGGTGAAGACGCCGTCGGGCCGAGCGTCGTCCCGTACATCGTCATGGAGATCGTCGAGGGCCGCACGATCCGCGATCTGCTGCTCAACGCGGAGGCGCCCGGTCCCGAGCAGGCGCTCATCATCGTCTCCGGGGTGCTCGAAGCGCTCGCCTACTCCCACCAGCACGGCATCGTGCACCGTGACATCAAGCCCGCGAACGTGATCATCACCCACTCCGGTGCGGTGAAGGTGATGGACTTCGGCATCGCGCGCGCCCTGCACGGCGCGCAGTCGACGATGACGCAGACCGGCATGGTCATGGGCACGCCCCAGTACCTCTCGCCCGAGCAGGCGCTCGGCAAGGCCGTCGACCACCGCTCCGACCTGTACGCGACCGGCTGTCTGCTCTACGAACTGCTCGCGCTGCGGCCCCCGTTCACCGGCGAGACGCCGCTCTCCGTGGTCTACCAGCACGTCCAGGACACGGCCCTGCCGCCCTCCGAGGTCTCGGACGCGGCACCGCCGGAGCTGGACGGGCTCGTCATGCGCTCCCTCGCCAAGGACCCGGACGACCGGTTCCAGACCGCCGAGGAGATGCGCGGCCTCGTCCAGTACGGGCTGCAGATGCTGCACGAGCAGGGCGGCCACACGGGGACCTGGAACACCGGGCCCGTCGAGATGCACGAGGGCGGCAACACGCCGGCGATGGGTCTCGCCGGCACGGCCGCGATGGGGCACCCCGACTCCGGGACCGCGCAGATCCCGGGCCCGATGCTGCGTCCGCCGGGCGACGACGGCGGCTTCGAGGGCGGGCAGCGCGGTGGCAGGGGCGGCCGCGGCAAGATGTGGATCTTCGCGGTGCTTGCCGTCATCGCGATCGTGGTGGGCGTCGCCTTCGCGCTGAACGCGAGCAACGGCACGAAGGAGAAGGACAAGACCCCGACGACTCCCTCGACGAAGCAGTCGCAGGAGAAGAAGCCCAGCAAGAGCCCGGACAAGGACGAGACGGGCGAGGCGACGCAGCCGGGCGGCGACACGGGCGGGCAGACGAACTACCCCCCGCGGACGAACCAGCCGACCGGGCCCACGCAGCCGACCGGGAACCCCACCCAGCCGACCGGGGACCCGACGACCGACCCGACGACGGATCCCACCACGGACCCGACGACGGACCCGACGACCGATCCGACCGACCCGCCGGTGACGACGGACCCGACCGAGGGCGAGGACCCGGGTGACTCCGGGGGCGACGGCGAGGGCACCTGAGCCAGAGCCTCCGTCGAGGCCCCTGGCCGCGTACGTCAGTGCGTGTGCTGCAGGCTGCGGGCGCGCCCCGCGGTGAGGGTGTGGACCTTGGCGACCTGCGGCTCTATCCGCAGGTAGACCGGGTCGAAGAGTTCCCCGTCCGCGAAGTGCGGCGTGGGGCCGAAGAGCTCCAGCTCAGCGTTGGTCGGCTCGACCGCCTCGCAGACGCCGATGCACTGCACGGTCCACTGCCCGTCGCGGGCCGACGCCGCGTTGAGATTGTCCGCGCCGTACGCGACGACGCTGCCGACGCAGGCCTGGTGGTAGCCGTATCCCTTGTGCATGCGCAGCAGGATCTTCTCGCCCACGACGATGTGGCGGGCCGCCGCGAGAAAGGGCAGCGCGCGCATGCTGGTCGCCACCCGTCCGTAGTCCGTACGGCGGAGCAGTTCGAAGGCGAGCTGTTCATCGGTGGACATGCCCCCACCTTCGGTCAGGCGCGGGATGTCCCGAAAGAGGACCCCGCCCCCAGCAAACAGGACGTAAGTCCCGTCAGTGCTGCTTCTCCGCCTGCATGCGCGCCACATACGCGGCGGCCTGCGAGCGGCGCTCCATGCCCAGCTTGGAGAGCAGGCTGGAGACGTAATTCTTGATCGTCTTCTCGGCGAGGTGCAGCCGCTCGCCGATGACGCGGTTGGTGAGACCCTCGCCGATCAGGTCGAGGATCTTCCGCTCCTGGTCGGTGAGGTTGGCCAGGCGGTCGTCGCCCTTGGTGTTGTTGCCGTCGCGCAGCCGCTCCAGGACCCGGGCCGTGGCGACGGGGTCGAGCAGGGACTTTCCGGCGGCCACGTCACGCACGGCGGTCAGCAGCTCATTGCCGCGGATGGCCTTGAGAACATAACCGGACGCGCCGGCCATGATGGCGTCGAAGAGAGCCTCGTCATCGGCGAACGAGGTGAGCATCAGGCATTTGATGTCCTCGTTCTGCGAACGGATCTCACGGCATACCTCGACCCCGCTGCCGTCCGGCAGGCGCACATCGAGAACGGCCACGTCGGGCCGGGTCGCGGGGATCCTGACCAGGGCGTCCGCCGCGGTGCCGGCCTCGCCGACCACCTCGATGTCGGACTCCACGGAGAGCAGCTCATGGACTCCGCGCCGGACCACTTCATGGTCGTCGAGGAGAAATACTGTAATTTTTCCGTCTTCGCGCACGGAGCCAGTCTCACACACGATCTCTTTTGGCGCCCGGGCGGAACCCTTCCCGTGCGACCCTTCCCGAGCCCGGGGTGGCCGGGATAACGTGCCGGTGTTCCGGCCCCCTGCCAGGCTGTGATCAGTGCTGTGACCAGGAAGTGTTCCCGCTTTTCTCGATTTACTCGGAAATCCAAGCAGTCGGCACCCGGCCGTTTACTTGGAAATCCAAGCAAATTCGCAGGTCAGATGGGGTTTCACAGAATTGGTAAGCACTGGGTAACGTGCATTGTGCAGGGCGCTCGCCGGGGCACCTGTCACGCCTGTTCCCGGCCGAGACGCACCCACCCCGTGCGCGGGCACGGATCAGGCGAGCCGCACTGGCTCAACCGGTAATCCCGGGGGCCGGACCGACGGAGGAGCACACGTGACCGTGGAGAGCACCGCCGCGCGCAAACCGCGCCGCAGCAGTACCGGAGGCGGCAAGCGCGCCGGCGCCAGCGCCAAGAAGGCCGCGCCGCAGCAGAGCACGGAGCCCGAGCTCGTACAACTGCTGACGCCCGAGGGCAAGCGGGTCAAGAGCGCGAAGAACGCCGTGTACGACGCCTACGTCGCCGACATCACGAGCGAGGAGCTGCGCGGCCTCTACCGCGACATGGTCCTCACCCGTCGCTTCGACGCCGAGGCCACCTCCCTCCAGCGCCAGGGCGAGCTGGGCCTGTGGGCCTCGCTGCTCGGCCAGGAGGCCGCCCAGATCGGTTCCGGCCGGGCCACCCGCGACGACGACTACGTGTTCCCCACGTACCGCGAGCACGGTGTCGCCTGGTGCCGCGGGGTCGACCCGACGAACCTGCTCGGCATGTTCCGCGGCGTGAACAACGGCGGCTGGGACCCGAACAGCAACAACTTCCACCTGTACACGATCGTCATCGGCTCGCAGACGCTGCACGCCACCGGCTACGCGATGGGCGTGGCCAAGGACGGCGCCGACTCGGCCGTGATCGCGTACTTCGGGGACGGCGCCTCCAGCCAGGGCGACGTCGCTGAATCGTTCACCTTCTCCGCGGTCTACAACGCCCCCGTCGTGTTCTTCTGCCAGAACAACCAGTGGGCGATCTCCGAGCCGACCGAGCGGCAGACCCGCGTGCCGCTCTACCAGCGCGCGCAGGGCTACGGCTTCCCCGGTGTGCGAGTCGACGGCAACGACGTGCTCGCCGTGCTCGCCGTCACCAAGTGGGCCCTGGAGCGGGCGCGTACGGGTGAGGGCCCGGCGCTCATCGAGGCGTTCACGTACCGCATGGGCGCGCACACCACCTCCGACGACCCGAGCAAGTACCGCAACGACGACGAGCGGGCGGCCTGGGAGGCCAAGGACCCGATTCTGCGGCTGCGGGCCTTCCTGGAGTCCGAAGGCCACGCGGATGAGGGATTTTTCGCGGAACTCGACGACGAGAGCGAAGCGTTGGGCAAGCGAGTGCGAGAGGTGGTGCGGGCGATGCCGGATCCGGATCTTATGGCGATCTTCGAGAATGTCTACGCGGACGGGCACGCGCTCGTGGACGAGGAGCGCGCCCAGTTCGCCGCGTACCAGGCGTCGTTCGCGGACACCCCCGCGGCCGGGGAGGTCAAGTAACCATGGCTGTCCAGAAACTGCCCATCGCCAAGGCGATCAACGAATCGCTGCGCACGGCGCTGGAGAACGACCCCAAGGTCCTCATCATGGGCGAGGACGTCGGCAAGCTCGGCGGTGTCTTCCGGGTGACGGACGGGCTGCAGAAGGACTTCGGCGAGGAGCGGGTCATCGACACCCCGCTCGCCGAGTCCGGCATCGTCGGCACGGCCATCGGCCTCGCCCTGCGCGGGTACCGCCCGGTGGTGGAGATCCAGTTCGACGGCTTCGTCTTCCCCGCGTACGACCAGATCGTCACGCAGCTCGCGAAGATGCACGCCCGCGCGCTCGGCAAGATCAAGATGCCGGTCGTCATCCGCATTCCGTACGGCGGCGGCATCGGCGCTGTCGAGCACCACAGCGAGTCGCCCGAGACGCTCTTCGCGCACGTGGCGGGGTTGAAGGTGGTCTCCCCCTCGAACTCGGCGGATGCCTACTGGATGATGCAGCAGGCCATCCAGAGCGACGACCCGGTGATCTTCTTCGAGCCCAAGCGGAGGTACTGGGACAAGGGCGAGGTCGACAAGGAGGCCATCCCCGGGCCCCTGCACAAGGCCGTCGTGGCCCGCGAGGGCACCGACCTCACGCTCGCGGCGTACGGCCCGATGGTGAAGGTCTGCCTGGAGGCGGCCGCGGCCGCCGAGGAGGAGGGCAAGTCCCTGGAGGTCCTCGACCTGCGCTCCATGTCGCCGATCGACTTCGACGCCGTGCAGGCCTCGGTCGAGAAGACGCGGCGGCTCGTCGTCGTGCACGAGGCCCCGGTCTTCCTGGGCACGGGCGCGGAGATCGCCGCCCGCATCACCGAGCGGTGCTTCTACCACCTGGAGGCCCCGGTGCTCAGGGTCGGCGGCTACCACGCCCCGTATCCGCCGGCGCGCCTCGAAGAGGAGTATCTGCCGGGTCTCGACCGGGTGCTCGACGCCGTCGACCGCTCGCTGGCGTACTGAGGGAGAGGGTCGTGACGACGATGACAGACGCTGCTCTGAGCGAGTTCAGGATGCCCGACGTGGGCGAAGGGCTCACCGAGGCCGAGATCCTCAAGTGGTACGTGGCGCCCGGTGACACCGTCACCGACGGGCAGGTCGTGTGCGAGGTCGAGACGGCCAAGGCCGCCGTCGAGCTGCCCATTCCCTTCAACGGCGTCGTGCGCGAGCTGCGCTTTCCCGAGGGGACGACGGTCGATGTCGGCCAGGTGATCATCTCGGTGGACGAGTCGGGCGGGGCGGGCGCGGGCGCGGGGGCCTCGGTGGCGCCTGAGCCGGTGAGTGCGCCCGCGCCTGAGCCCGAGCCGGAGCCCGCCGAGCCGCAGGGGCGGCAGCCCGTGCTCGTGGGGTACGGGGTCGCCGAGTCCTCCACCAAGCGCCGGGCTCGGAGGGCCGAATCGGTGGACGTCCCTGTCGTGGCGCCGGAGCCGGGGGTTGTGCCCCCCCGTTCCGCCGTGCGGAACGATGGCCCACAACAGGAGGCCGGGCTCAACGGCCACGGTGTTCGGCCGCTCGCCAAGCCGCCCGTCCGCAAGCTCGCCAAGGATCTCGGCGTGGACCTCGCGACGGTCACGCCGTCCGGTCCCGACGGGATCATCACGCGCGAGGACGTGCACGCGGCGGTGGCCCCGGCCGCCGCCGAGCCCGCGCCCCAGGCGGCACAGACGGCGGAGGCCCCCGCTCCGGTGGCCGCCCCCGTGGCCGGCGCGGACGCCAGGGAGACCCGCATCCCCGTCAAGGGCGTCCGCAAGGCGACCGCGCAGGCGATGGTCGGCTCGGCGTTCACCGCGCCGCACGTCACCGAGTTCGTGACGGTCGACGTGACGCGGACGATGAGGCTCGTCGAGGAGTTGAAGCAGGACAGGGCGTTCGAAGGGCTGCGGGTCAATCCGCTGCTTCTCATCTCCAAGGCCCTGCTGGTGGCGATCAGGCGGAACCCCGACGTCAACGCCGCCTGGGACGAGGCCAACCAGGAGATCGTCCAGAAGCACTATGTGAACCTGGGCATCGCCGCGGCCACCCCGCGCGGTCTGATCGTGCCGAACATCAAGGACGCGCACACCAAGACCCTGCCCGAACTGGCCGAGTCCCTCGGCGAGTTGGTCTCCACGGCCCGGGCGGGCAAGACATCGCCCGGCGCCATGCAGGGCGGCACGGTCACGATCACGAACGTCGGCGTCTTCGGCGTCGACACGGGCACGCCGATCCTCAACCCCGGCGAGTCCGCGATCCTCGCGGTCGGCGCGATCAAGCTCCAGCCGTGGGTCCACAAGGGCAAGGTCAAGCCGCGCCAGGTGACGACGCTCGCGCTCTCCTTCGACCACCGCCTGGTGGACGGGGAGCTGGGTTCCAAGGTGCTCGCCGATGTGGCGGCGATCCTTGAGCGGCCGAAGCGGTTGCTGACCTGGGCTTAGTCCCCGCCGAGCAGTGAGAAAGGGGCCCGCCGCGGTGATCGCGGCGGGCCCCCTGCTTTTCCGTCGACGCGTCAGGCGACCTTGAAGCCGTAGTCCATCAGCTTCTTGGCGTCCGAGAGGCGGTTGGCCGCCGAGGACGAGGTCAGGACGGTGCCGATGACCGTCTTGCCGTTCCGGGTCGCCGCGAAGACGAGGCAGTACTTCGCCTCGGGGCCGGAGCCCGTCTTCACGCCGAGGGCGCCGCTGTAGGAGCCGAGGAGCTTGTTCGTGTTCTCCCAGGCCATGTTGCGGTAGCCGCCGGACTTCGTGGTGACCTTCTGGGTGGTCGCCTTCGTCTTCACCACCGTGCGGAACGTGGAGTACTTCATCGCGTTGCTCGCGAGCTTGGTGAGGTCGCGCGGCGTGGAGTAGTTCTGGCCGTGGCCGATGCCGTCGAACGAGTCGAAGTGCGTGTTCGTCAGGCCGAGCGTCCTGGCCGTGGAGTTCATCTGGCCGATGAAGTGCTTCACGCGGGCCGAGCGGGTCGTGCCCTTGCCGAACTTGTCCGCGAGCGCGTACGCCGCGTCGCAGCCGGAGGGGAGCATCAGCCCGTACAGCAGCTGGCGGACGGTGACCTTGTCGCCGACGATCAGGCGGGCCGAGGAGGCGTAGCCGTTGTCGACGATGTAGTCGCTGTAGGCCTTCTGGACCGTGACCTTGGAATCCAGGTTGAGGTTCGGCTGGGCGAGCACCACGCGGGCCGTCATGATCTTCGTCGTCGAGCCGGTGGAGCGGCGGGTGTCGGCGGACTTGGTGAAGAGGCTCTTGCCCGTGCCGTTGTTCATCACATAGCCGCCCTTGGCGGCGATGGACGGCTTCGGTGGTGCGGCCGCGTGCGCCGGGGAGGTGAGGGCTCCGCCCGCCAGAACCGCGCCCGCGGTGAGGGTAACGGCTGATACGCGACGTACGCCCTTAATGCCGGTATTCAAGATCTCTGCTCCAAATGCCCCTGGATTGCGGCCACATGGAGGGGCCGCTCATTCGTAAGACGAGCGAGAGGGGGCAATGGATGTGCCGGATGCCCCGGGTTTTTCCGTGCGGTCCGCCATGTGGACGAGCGTTTCCGTGTATACGTGTTGTATCTATGCTGTGCGCATGCCAGTCACCGCCATCAAGCAGCCGCCCGCCGCCGACCGGGTCTACGCGCACGTGAAGCAAGCCGTCCTGGAGCGCCGCTACGAGGGCGGCACGCTCCTCACCGAGGGCGAGCTGGCCGAGGCCGTCGGGGTCTCCCGCACGCCGGTGCGCGAGGCGCTGCTGAAGCTCGAGGTGGAGGGGCTGCTCCGGCTCTACCCGAAGAAGGGGGCTCTCGTGCTGCCCGTCTCCGCGCAGGAGATCGCGGACGTCGTCGAGACCCGGCTGCTGGTCGAGACGCACGCCGTGCGCAAGGCCGTGCCGGCGCCGGTGGGGCTCGTGGAGCGGCTGACGGCGCTGCTCTCCCGCCAGCGGGAGCAGGCCGCCGCCGGGGACTTCGCGGCGGCCGCGGTCACGGACCGGTGCTTCCACGCCGAGATCGTGCGCAGCGGGGGGAACGAGATCCTCTCGCGCCTCTACGACCAGCTCAGGGACCGCCAGTTGCGGATGGGGGTCGCGGTGATGCACTCGCACCCGGACCGGATCGCGAAGACGCTCTCCGAGCACGAGGAGATCCTGGACGCGCTGCGCCGCGGCGACGCGGAGGCGGCGGTCGCCGTGGTCACCCGGCACGTCGGGTGGTTCCAGAACCTGGCGCGGGGGGAGGTCCGGTGAGTTCGCTCTCCTCGCCCGTCTCCGTTCCGGGGGATCCTCCCGGCGGCAGGAAGGCCGTGCTCGTCTGGTCGATCGGGGTCGCGGTCTACTTCGTCGCCGTCATCTTCCGGACCTCGCTCGGCGTCGCCGGGCTCGACGCCGCCGACCGGTTCCACGTCAACGCGTCCGCCCTCTCGACCTTCTCCATCCTCCAACTGCTCGTGTACGCGGGGATGCAGATACCCGTCGGCCTGCTGGTCGACCGGCTCGGTACCAAGAAGGTGCTGACCATCGGCGTCGTGCTGTTCACGGTCGGACAGCTCGGCTTCGCCTTCTCACCCTCGTACGCGATGGCGCTCGCCTCCCGCGCCCTGCTCGGCTGCGGGGACGCGCTGACCTTCATCAGCGTGCTGCGGCTCGGCACCCGCTGGTTCCCGGCGCGGCGCGGCCCGCTCGTCGCCCAGCTCGCCGGGCTCGTCGGCATGGCGGGCAACCTCGTCTCCACCCTCGTCCTCGCCCGGCTGCTGCACTCCGTCGGCTGGACCGCGGCCTTCGCGGGCAGCGCGCTGTGCGGTGTCGTCGTCCTCGTCCTGATGACCCTCTTCCTCAAGGACCACCCCGAGGGCCACGAGCCCGCCCCCGCCGAGCACACCGGGGCGGCCTTCGTGCGCGAGCAGATCACCCTGTCCTGGCGGGAACCCGGCACCCGGCTCGGGCTGTGGGTGCACTTCACCACGCAGTTCCCCGCGATGGTCTTCCTGCTGCTGTGGGGCCTGCCGTTCCTCGTCGAGGCGCAGGGCCTGTCCCGGGCGACCGCCGGTGAACTGCTCACCCTCGTCGTGCTCTCCAACATGGTGATCGGCCTGGTCTACGGCCAGATCGTCGCCCGGCACCACGCCGCGCGCCTCCCGCTGGCGCTCGGCACGATCGGGGCGACGGCCGCGGCCTGGGCGGCCACGCTCGCCAGTCCCGGGGACCACGCCCCGATGTGGCTGCTGATCGTCCTGTGCGCCGTGCTCGGCGCGTGCGGGCCCGCCTCCATGATCGGCTTCGACTTCGCGCGGCCCGCCAACCCGCCGGAGCGCCAGGGCACGGCATCCGGCATCACCAACATGGGCGGCTTCGTCGCCTCCATGACGACGCTGCTCGCGATCGGCCTGCTGCTCGACGCGACCGGTGACAACTACCGCGTGGCGTTCTCGGCCGTCTTCGTCCTGGAGGCGGTGGGGCTCTGCCAGATCCTGCGGCTCAGGTCCAGGGTGGTCCGACGGGAGCGGGAGCAGCTTGTCGCCTCCCGGGTCGAGGCCGTGCACGTCCCCGCCTGCTGACCGGGCGGTGCACGTCCCGGCCTGACCTCAGGGCGTGACCGCGAAGTTCCGCAGGATCGCCTCCGCGAGGTCCTGGTCGCCCTCGGACTTGATCCGGTCGGCGACCGCCGCGTACTTCACCCGGCCGCAGGCCAGCCTGAAGTACGTCTCCCAGTCGAGGCCGATGGTGGCGAGCGGGCCGAGCGAGGGCGCGTTGTCCACCGTGCCCTTGCCCTCGGCGTCCACGCGGACCGTGCGCAGGAACTCCACGGGGCCGCTCACGTCGAAGACGACCGCCGAGTTCGCGGGCGCGCCCGCCTCCTTGGCGACGACCTTCGCGAGGCCGTGCAGGAGCAGGTCACGGGCGACATACGCACCGGGGGAGTCGAGGTTGCCGGGCTTCTTCAGCGTCGTACGCAGATCCTGCTCGTGCACCCACACGTCGAACGCCCGCATCCGCATGGCCAGTTCGAGGGTCTGCTCGGTGCCGAACGGGCCGCGGATCTTGTGGCCCGGGTCCCGCGACTCGTTCCGCAGCTGCCGGGAGCGGCGGATGATCGTGTACTCCAGTTCGGAGGTCATCTCCGGTGCGGTGTGGTGGCGCCGCACGTCGACCTGCATCTCCATGTACCGCTGGTTCTCGGTCTTCACGTGGTACAGATCGCGGGGCAGCGTGTGGATCGGGCGCGGATCGCCCAGCATCTCGCAGTCGAGGCCGATGACATGGGAGACGATGTCGCGCACCGACCAGCCGGGGCAGGGCGTGGCCCAGTTCCACTCGCCCTCGGCGAGCGGTGTCACCAGCTCCGATATCGCTTCCACGGAATGGGTCCAGGCATCGGCGTAGGTTTGCAGGCTGGGATGGAGACTCACGGGACCCCTCGGCGGTCGTACGCGGGCGGTGGGTGTCTGAGACGTTAAGTTACGCTGCCCGCAGGCACCCCGGCAGTGCTTTCGTGTGACGATCGTAGGCTGTGCTTGATGATGCCGACGGACCTAATGCCAGGACGGTGGTAGTGTGCGCGCTTCTCTCATCCAGATCGTCGTAGACGAGGACGAAACGGTCAATTCCCGTAGGGCGCGCGTCTCTTCGCTGGTGCGCGAAGTGGCCGGCCGTGAGCGCCCGGACCTCGTCGTCCTCCCCGAACTATGGACCACGGGCGCCTTCGCGTACGAGTCCTTCGCGAGCGAGGCCGAGCCGCTGAAGGGCCTGACGTACGAGGCGATGGCCAAGGCCGCGAGCGACACGGGCGTGTGGCTGCACGCGGGCTCGGTCCCGGAGCAGGCCCCCGACGGCGCCCTCTACAACACCTCGCTCGTCTTCTCGCCCGAGGGCGAACTGGCCGCCTCCTACCGGAAGATCCACCGCTTCGGCTTCGACAAGGGCGAGGCCGTCCTGATGAGCGCGGGCTCGCAGCTCGTCACGGTACGGACGCCGACCGCCACGCTCGGCCTCGCCACCTGCTACGACCTGCGCTTCCCCGAGTTGTTCCGGGGCCTTGTCGACGCGGGCGCCGAGATGTTCGTGGTGCCCGCGGGGTGGCCCGAGCGGCGGCGCGAGCACTGGCTGGTGCTGGCCCGCGCGCGGGCGATCGAGGACCAGGCGTACGTCCTGGCGTGCGGCACGGGCGGTACGCACGGGGGTGTGCCGCAGGCCGGGCACAGCGTCGTCGTCGACCCGTGGGGCGAGGTGCTGGCGCAGGCGGGGGACGGCGAGGAGGTCCTGACCGTCGACCTCGACCCGGCGAAGGTCGCGGCGACGCGGGAGCAGTTCCCGGCGCTGAAGGACCGGCTCTTGGGGCTGGACGAGCCCCGCCGCTGAACCGCTCGGAGGGCGCTGACGCTCAGTCGTCCTCGCCGCGCTCCTTCTCGGCGAGCCGGATCACGCAGACCGCGACGGCGAGGAGCAGCGCCGGGTCGGCGTCCTCGCGCACGATGTGCAGGCCGTACGTCTCGCGCACGCTGAACCAGCGGCGCGAGATGTCGGCGAGGAGTTCACCGTCGTACTCGATGGCGAACTCGCGGTCGAGGATCTTGCCGCTGACGTCCAGTTCGGTGCCCTCGGCGAGCGTCACGCGGTAGTGGTTGCGCAGCAGGGACAGACGCTTGCGCCTGATGGTGGCGAGCGGCTGCCCCTCCCGCTCGATCACCATCGTGTCGCGCAGGGCGAACATCTTGGCGTGGATGTCGACGAGGACCCTGCCCTGCGCGTCCTTCAGCTCGAAGGTGTCGCGCAGGCGCATCGCCTTGCCGTCGACGAGGAAGACCTTGCGGCCCCGGTCGTCCTCGATCCAGTAGTCGTCACCGATGCCGAACAAGCGGTCGCGCACGAGAAGCTTCATGCCGCCATCACTACCCCGAAACCGGCACGGACCGGGCGCGGCCCGGCCGTGTCACCCGTCGGTGGGTCAGTAACCCCTGCGCTCCTGGTCGGGGTCGACGACCGTCGTCTGCGCGGCCGGTGGCACCACCGCACGCCTGCGCCGCGCGATGCTGGTGAACGCGGCGACGCCGATGAGCCCCACCGCCATCATCACGAGACCGGCGACGGTGACGTTGAGGCCTTCCATCTTCCAGTCGGTCGCGAACGTGAGAATGGCGCCCACGGCGATGAGGATGATGCATCCGCCCAGGCCCATATGGACCGCCTCCCTGTGGTCGTGTCTGCGCTGCACCGTGTACCCGGCTGCGCCCCCACCACACGGAAGTACGGACACGGATAGTGAGCCTCACCCCTCAGTGAGCCTCACCCCCCTCAGTGAGCCTCAGCCCTCCAGGAAGGCGACGAGCGCGTTGGCCAGCAGGTGCGGGTCGTCCGCGCCGCACAGCTCGCGCACGCTGTGCATCGACAGGATCGCGACGCCGATGTCGACCGTCTTGATGCCGTGCCGGGCGGCGGTGATCGGTCCGATGGTCGTCCCGCACGGCATCGCGTTGTTCGACACGAACGTCTGGAAGGGCACGCCCGCCTTGTCGCACGCGGCGGCGAAGACCGCGCGTCCGGCGCCGTCCGTGGCGTAGCGGTTGTTGACGTTCACCTTGAGGATCGGGCCGCCGTTGGCGCGGGGGTGGTGCGTCGGGTCGTGCCGCTCCGCGTAGTTGGGGTGCACGGCGTGGCCGGTGTCGGAGGAGAGGCAGACGGTGCCGGCGAAGGCGCGCGCCCTGTCCTCGTACGTGCCGCCGCGGGCGAACACGGAGCGCTCCAGGACGCCGCCGAGCAGCGGGCCGTCGGCGCCGGTGTCGGACTGCGAGCCGTTCTCCTCGTGGTCGAAGGCGGCGAGTACGGGGATGTGGGTGAGGTCGTCCCGGGCCGCGGCGGCGGTGAGGGCGGCCGTCGCGGCGTGCACGGACAGGAGGTTGTCCATGCGGGGGCCCGCGACGAGTTCGCGGTCACGGCCGAGGTACGCGGGCGGCTCCACGTTGTACGTCATGAGGTCCCAGCCGGTGACATCGCCCTCGCCGAGCCCGGTCTCCTCCTCCAGGAAGCGGATGAGGTCGCCCTCGTGGACGTCGTCGCCCAGGCCCCAGATGGGCTGCATGTGCTTCTGCTTGTCGAGCTTGAGCCCGTCGGCGGCGATGGAACGGTCCATGTGGATGGCGAGTTGGGGCACGCGCAGCAGCGGGCGGTCGATGTTCACGAGCCGTGAGGTGCCGTCGCGCAGGGAGAGGCGTCCGGCGAGGCCGAGGTCCCTGTCGAGCCAGGAGTTGAGCAGCGGGCCGCCGTAGATCTCCACCGCGACCTGGCGCCAGCCGTGGGCGCCGGCGTCGGGCTGCGGCTTCACGCGGAGGTTCGGGGAGTCGGTGTGGGCGCCGACGATGCGGAAGGGGGTGTGCGGGGCGGCACCCTCCGGGACGTACCAGGCGACGATGGCGCCGCCGCGCAGTACGTACTTGCCGCCGTGCGTGCCGTCCCAGGCGTCGGTCTCCTCGACCTGCCGGAAGCCGGCCTTCTCCAGCCGCTCGGCGGCGCTCGCCACGGCGTGGTACGGCGTGGGGCTCGCCGCCAGGAAGGACATGAGGTCTTCGGTGTGGCCGCGGTCGAAGGGGCCGTGGGGGCCGGAGGATGTGCGCATGGCTGCCAGCCTAGCCAGAGCGGTGTCGGGGCGGTGTTGGTCCCGGGGGCCGGGGGGCCTGCCTGGGCTGGTGGCTTGCCTCGCCTTCGGTTCGGG
>NZ_WMBF01000127.1:0-15360 GCF_019400875.1 Streptomyces anatolicus
CCCCGACGGGAGGCACCGCTCTGGGCGCGACCTGCCTCGCGCTGGCGACCTTCATGGCGCTCCTGGTCCACGGCACCATCCAAGCCCTGAACGGCGAGACCCCCGACCCCTCCTCCGACTCCGACGAGGACTCGGCACAGGGTCGTTGAGCGGGGCCGGCCGCACCGTTTATCGGATCGGTAAAGAAAGGCCGCCCCGTCTGTTGTCAGGGCCCCTACAGCCGCAAGGATCCCCCGTACTGATCGAATCTGCTCGAATCGATGTGCGGGAGGCCCCACTTGAGACGGACCCGAGGGACCAGGCGGACGGCGGTGCTCGGTTCGGCGGGCACGCTCGTCGCGGCGACGCTCATAGCGGGCGCGATGGCCGCCCCGACGGCGAGCGCCGGCACGGAAGCGGGCGGGAAGGCCGGCCCGGAGGCAGGTGCGAAGGCCGATGTGAGCGCCCGCTCCGGCAAGGATCGCGAGGCCCGCGGTGTCGCGCTCGCCGCCCGGCGCGCCGCCAAGGCCGGCATCGAGTGGAAGGACTGCCCGGCCGACTGGGGCCTGGAGAAGCCCATCCAGTGCGGCTGGGTCACCGTCCCCCTCGACTACGCGAGGCCCGACGGAAAGCAGATCAAGCTCGCCGTCGACCGCATCGGCAACACCGGCACCAAGGACGAGCGCCAGGGCGCCCTCGTCTACAACCCGGGCGGCCCCGGCGCCTCCGGCCTGCGCTTCCCGCGCCGCGTCGTCACCAAGAACAAGCTGTGGGAGAAGACCGCGAAGGCATACGACTTCGTGGGCTTCGAGCCGCGCGGCGTCGGCCACTCGGCCCCCGTCTCCTGCGTCGACCCGCAGGAGTTCGTGAAGGCGCCCAAGCTCGACCCGATCCCCGACAGCGAGGCCGACAAGCGCGTCCAGCGCAAGCTCGCCGCCGAGTACGCGGACGGCTGCCAGGAGCGCAGCGGCGCCCTCCTGCCGCACATGACCACGCCGAATACCGCCCGCGACCTGGATGTCATCCGCGCGGCACTCGGCGAGAAGAAGCTGAACTTCCTCGGCGTCTCCTACGGCACCTACCTGGGCGCGGTCTACAGCACCCTCTTCCCGACCCACGTACGCCGTATGGTCTTCGACTCCGTGGTCAACCCGCGCACCGACAAGATCTGGTACGAGGTCAACCTCGACCAGGACGTCGCCTTCGAGAAGCGCCTGATCGACTGGATGACGTGGGTCGCGAAGAACGACGCCGCCTTCCACCTCGGCGACACCTACGCCGAGGTCCGCGCCCAGTGGGACAAGCTGCGCGCCACCGCGAAGAAGCAGCCCCTGGACGGCGTCGTCGGCCCGGCCGAACTCCACTCGTACTTCCAGAACGCGCCGTACTACGACTCCTACTGGGTCCAGATCGCCACCAACTGGAGCAAGTACGTCGCCGGTGACCCGAAGCCCCTCATCGAGGCGGCGAGCCCCGACATGGACGACAAGGCGGGCAACGCCGCCCAGGAGAACGGCAACGCCGTCTACACCGCCGTCGAGTGCGCCGACGCCAAGTGGCCGCGCAGCTGGAAGAAGTGGGACCGCGACAACACCCGCATCCACCGGACGAGCCCCTTCTTCACCTGGGGCAACGCCTGGATGAACCTGCCGTGCGCGACCTGGTCGAGCAAGCAGCAGCGCCCCCTGGAGATCGAGAGCCGCAAGGGCCTGCCGCCCACGCTGCTCGTCCAGTCCGCCCGTGACGCCGCCACGCCGTACCCCGGCGCCGTCGAACTGCACAAGCGCCTCAAGGGATCGCGTCTGGTCACCGAGGCGGACGCCGGTTCGCACGGGATCACCAACATCCCCAACCCGTGCCTCAACGACCGCGTCGACGCCTACCTGTTGACCGGCAAGCTGGACGCCTCCGACGTGACGTGCGCCCCGCACGCCACGCCGAAGCCGTAACGGCCCCCCGGCCCACCGCTACTGGGAGATCGCCTCGGTCCGGGGCCCGGCGATCTCCCGGTAGTCCGCCGTCCGCAGCGCCAGCGAACGGTCGAGCCGCGCCGCGTTGAAGAAGATCTCCTCATGCTCCAACAGGGCCGGATCCACGACGAGTTCCAGCTCCGGGTCGAACGAGAACGGCAGAATCGTGCCGCTCACGCTCCCCGAGAGCCGCTCCGCCACCTCCTGCGTCGCGAATCCGGCGTACGTCCCGCCGAGCAGCGCCTTGAGCGCGTTCAGATCGACGCGCCGGTCGCCGGGCACCACGGCGAGCACATACCGCTTCGTCTTCTTGCCGGTCTTCACCATCACCACGATGCACTTGGCTGCCTGCTCCAAGGTGTTGCCGCGCAGCGCGCTCACCGCTTCCGTGGCGCCCTCCGGCTCATGCTCGATGATCCGGTACGCCGCCCCGCGCTCATCCAGCAGTCCCACCAACTTGGTGTACTGGGCGTGCTCTTCGCTCACTTGGCCCTCCCGTCGCGCCCATCAGGCGCCTTCCGCTCAGTCGTCGAAGAGGTCGACTTCGCGATCATAGTTCGGGAACGCCACGGTCCGGTCCGTCCTGCCGCGCCCTGGCGCTCGGCCTCCTCCGCCTTCACGACGGCCGCGTACTTGTCGACGTACTCCTGACCGGAGAGCCCGAGGATCGCGTACATGATCTCGTCGGTGACGGCACGCAGGACCGCCTTCTCGTTGTCCATGCCGACGTAGCGGGAGAAGTCGAGGGGCTCGCCGAACCGAATCGTCACGCGCCGGATGTTCGGCATCTTCTGTCCCGGCGGCTGCGCCTCGAAGGTGCCGATCATCGCGCACGGGATCACCGGCACCTCCGCCTTGAGCGCCATCGCCGCGACGCCCACCTTGCCCTTGTACAGCCGTCCGTCGTGCGAGCGCGTGCCCTCCGGGTAGATGCCGAGCAGTTCGCCCTTGCGCAGGACGCAGAGGCCCTCGCGGATCGCGGCCTGGCCTGCCTCCTTGCCCGAGCGGTCCACCGGGATCTGTCCCGCGCTGCGGAAGAAGGCGGCGGTCAGCCGGCCCTTGAGCCCGGGCCCCGTGAAGTACTCGGCCTTCGCGAGGAAGGTGATGCGGCGCTTGATGATCGCCGGCATCAGGAAATGATCGGAGAACGACAGATGGTTGCCCGCGACGATCGCGGCGCCCGACTCGGGCACGTGTTCAAGACCCTCGATTCTGGGCCGGAACATCAGCCGGAGCAGTGGGCCGAGGAGCACGTACTTGAGCAGTAGATAGAACATGGCGGCCGCCTTCCCCTGATCCAGGTGCCGACGCACAGTAGCCAATCGGCGACGCGGACGCGAGAGGCCGTTCGGGCCCTTGCGCACCGCCGGGCGGGCGACACACCGGCGAGGCGGCTCGACGCGCCCCGCGCGCGGAAGGTCCGCTGGCCTCGCCCCGGCGTCCCCGCCGCCACGGACCGACGCCAAGCACGTCACCGTCACCCCCTCCGGAGGTTCCGCATGCGCCCGTTCACCGTCGCAGCCGCCGCCCTGATCGCCCTCGGCGCCGCCGTCCCCGCCCACGCGGCGGACGAGGCCGCCACCCCCAAGCAGCGCGGGCTCGTCCTCACCGTCTCGGGCTCCGAGGACACCTGGATCCGCGGCGTCCTGCTGCGCTGCCGTCCCGAGCCCATGGGACCCCACCCGCACGCGGCCAAGGCGTGCGCGGCGATCGACCGGGCCAAGGGGAACTTCGACAAGCTCGCCGACGACCCGCACCTGTGCACCAAGCAGTACGACCCGGTCACCGTCAGCGCGACCGGGACCCACCGCAACCGGGCGGTCAGCTGGCACAAGACGTACCCGAACGCCTGCGAGATGGACGCGGACACCGGTTACGTCTTCCGGTTCTGAGGACGGCGAAGGCCACACACGAACCCCGGCTGTCGCGCGGCACGGCGCCCCGTGGAGCGCGACAGCACCTCCGGCCACCCGTTCACGTGGCGCGCGAGATCGCCACCGGCATCCCGCTCACGTGGCGCGCGAGAGCACCATCCCGAGCGTGATCAGTCCGAGCACGACCCAGCCGAACCACAGCCAGCCGTTGCTTCCGAGCCCCACCGAGTAGGCCGTCACCATGACCAGGCCTCCGATGGTGAACCCACCCATGGTCTTCGTGGAACCGGGCATCGCTCAGCCTCCTCCCGGCAGCCTCCGGCGTCCGCACGCCGAGACCGCGGTCCGAAGACCATCGTCACCCCCGAAGCCCCTTTGGCGCTAGCGGCCGCGTGCGGCCAGAGAGGCCAGATAGGCGTTGTACTCCGCCAGCTCCTTGTCACCGTCACGGTCCGCGGCCCGGTCCTTGCGCCGCGACTCACGGTCCTCGGAGCGCCGCCACTGGAAGAGCAGGGCCACCAGGACCACCACGGAGGGGATCTCGCTGAACGCCCAGGCGATGCCGCCCGCAGCCTCCTGGTCGGCCAGCGCGTCGATGCCCAGCGAGGCCGGCGGATGCATGTACGTGCCGATCATCGGCTGGGTCGCCATCATCAGCGCGATGCCGAAGAACGCGTGGAACGGCATGCCCGCGAACAGCTCCAGCATCCGCATCACATAGCCGGGACGGTGCGGCCCCGGGTCGACACCCATGATCGGCCAGAAGAAGACGAGGCCGACGGCGAGGAAGTGCACCATCATGCCGATGTGGCCCGCCTTGGAACCCATCAGCGTGTCGAAGAGCGGCGTGAAGTAGAGCCCGTACAGGCTCGCGATGAAGAGCGGGATCGTGAACGCCGGGTGCGTGACGATCCGCATGTACCGGCTGTGCAGCAGCCACAGCAGCCACTCGCGGGGCCCCTTGTGGCCGCGCGCCGCGACCGGCAGCGCCCGCAGCGCCAGCGTGATCGGCGCGCCGAGCAGCAGCAGGATCGGCGAGAGCATGCTGATCACCATGTGCTGCACCATGTGCACGCTGAACATGACCATGCCGTAGTCGTTCAGCTTGGTGCACATCACGAGCAGGATGGTGAGGACGCCGAGCACGAAGGAGACCGTGCGGCCCACCGGCCACTTGTCACCGCGCCGCACGAGCCGCGCCACGCCCCACCCGTACAGGGCCAGGGCCACCAGGCAGCTGATGAGGAAGAAGGGGTCGGCGGAGAGTTCCAGGCCTCGCCCCAGCGTGAACGGCGGCAGATCCATGTTCATGCCGTGCCCGCTGTGATCCATCCAGTGGCTCCTGATTCGTGCGGATTGTGCGACGTGTGTCCGCACCAGAGTAGAACCGCCCCCGGCCGCTGAGGCGACCGGGGGCGGATAGTGCAAAAGGCAACCGAATTGAAGGCGGCGGTACTGAAGGCGGCAGGACTAGAGGACGCACTCCGCTTCGGCGTACCGCTCGTCCGGCACCGTCTTCAGCGTCTCGACGGCCTCGGCGAGCGGCACCATCGTGATGTCCGTGCCGCGCAGCGCCGTCATCCTGCCGAACTCGCCGCGGTGCACGGCCTCCACGGCGTGCCAGCCGAACCGCGTCGCGAGGACGCGGTCGTACGCGGTCGGGGTGCCGCCGCGCTGCACGTGCCCGAGGATGACCGGTCGCGCCTCCTTGCCGAGGCGCTGCTCCAGTTCGAGGGAGAGCTGCCGGGCGATGCCGGCGAACCGCTCATGGCCGTAGACGTCCTTGATGCCCTCGTCGAACTCCATGGTGCCCGCGCGGGGCTTGGCGCCCTCGGCGGCCACGACGATCGCGAACTTCTTGCCCGCCGAGAAGCGCTCGGCGACCTTCGCGGTCAGCTCCTCGATGTCGAAGGGGCGCTCGGGGACGACGATGGCGTGCGCGCCCGCCGCCATGCCGGAGTGCAGGGCGATCCACCCCGTGTGGCGGCCCATGACCTCGACGATGAGCACGCGCTGGTGGGATTCGGCGGTGGTCTTGAGACGGTCGAGCGCCTCCGTCGCGACGCCCACCGCGGTGTCGAAACCGAAGGTGACGTCGGTGACCGCGATGTCGTTGTCGATGGTCTTGGGTACGCCCACGATCGGCAGGCCCGCGTCCGAGAGCAGCCGGGCCGCCTTCAGTGTGCCCTCGCCGCCGATCGGGATGACCGCGTCGAGGCCCAGCTCCGCGAGGTGGCCCCTGGCGCGCTCCACACCGCCGCGCAGCTGTGCGGGCTGGACGCGCGAGGAGCCGAGGATCGTGCCGCCGCGGGCGAGGATGCCGCCCACCGCGTCGAGGTCGAGCTTGCGGTAGTCGCATTCCAGGAGGCCTCGCCAGCCGTCGTGGAAGCCGATGACCTCGTCACCGTGGTCCGCCACCGCACGGTGCACGACGGAGCGGATGACGGCGTTCAGGCCGGGGCAGTCGCCGCCGGAGGTCAGGACACCAATGCGCATGGCGCAAAATACCTTTGCAACGTGGGCCGAATGGCCGGACCACGTCGTCCGGCTGGATCCCCGCCACCCTATAGGCGCCGGGGGGCGGGGCCGCATCAGGCGTCCGAGGGCTGGACGCCCCCGCTCACATGTGCGGGCGGGGCGTCAAGCGGGCTGCCGAGGCGGTGCCGGAGAGCTGCTACGCGGGCTGCTGAGCGGCGTTGATGCGCTCGGCGCGCAGCGCCTCGTACCACCGGTCGTCCGTGGGCGGCAGCGCGTTCACATCGAGGGCCAGCTTGAGCAGCAGGTCCGCGATGAGCGGGTTGCGGGCGAGGACCGGGCCGTGCATGTACGTGCCGAAGACCGTGCCGTTGTACGCGCCCTCGGTGCCGTCGCCCGTGCCGTTGCCCCGGCCGAGCGTGACGCGGGCCAGCGGCCGTGCGTTCGGGCCGACGTGCGTGACGCCCTGGTGGTTCTCGAAGCCGGTGAGCGGGGGCAGGCCCAGCTGCGGGTCCATGTCGGCGAGGACGTCGCCGACGCACCGCTCGCCCTCACCGCGCGTGGAGACCACGTCGAGCAGGCCGAGGCCCGGCTCGCGCTGACCGAGGTCGTTGATGAACTCGTTGCCGATGATCTGGTAGCCGGCGCAGACCGAGAAGACGATCGCGCCGTTGCCCACGGCCCGCTGCAGGCCGCCGTCGCGGCGCAGCCGCTCGGCCGCGAGCCGCTGCGGACGGTCCTCGCCGCCGCCGATCAGATAGATGTCGCCGGAGGTGGGGACCGGCTGGTCGCTGCGCACGTCGTAGCGCTCGACCTGGAGGCCGCGCTGGCGGGCGCGCCGCTCCACCACCAGGGCGTTGCCCTGGTCCCCGTACGTGCTGAGCAGGTCGGGGTAGACCCACACCAGCCGCAGGCTGTTGTCGCTCATGCTCATGTGTCCCTACGAAGGTCTAGAGGGGCCGGTGGGGTCAGTTGCCGACGCGGCGGCGCAGGTCCTGGAACGCGGTGTAGTTCGCGATCGTCTCGATGCGTCCCGGCGGGGCGAGCTGCACCGCCTCGTCGACGCTCTCGCAGACCCGGAAGTCCAGGTTCGCGACCTCCAGGCGCACGGCCAGGTCCAGCTTGCGGTCGCCGAGCACGAAGATCGGGTGACCGGCGAGCCGGGTGTAGTCGACGTCCCACAGCCAGGAGGTGTCGGTGCCGTCCGCGCCCCGGGCGTTGACGGAGAGGATCACCGGGGTCGGCGGCGGGTCGATCAGCGAGAACGTCTCCAGCCAGCCCGCGGGGTTCTTCGCGAGCAGCAGACGCAGGTCGCGGCCCTGGAACTGCACGACGTCATAGCGTCCGGCGACGGCCTGCACCTGGTACATGCGCTCGAGGGCGACCTGCGGCGGCACTCCGAAGACGGCGGCGACGGCGGCCGATGAGGTGGCGTTGGCCTTGTTCGCCCGGCCCGGGAGCTGGAGGTGGATCGGCCAGGCCGAGCCGTGCGGGTCCAGGACGTGGTCGCCGGAGAGCACCCAGCTGGGCGCGGGGCGGCGGAAGCCGCACTCGCCGCAGAACCAGTCGTCCCCGGGGCGCTGCATGACGCCGCCGCAGGACGGGCACGACCAGGCGTCGTCCTTCCACTCCTGGCCGGCCGCGACCCACACCACGTTCGGCGAGGAGGAGGCGGCCCAGACGACCAGCGGGTCGTCGGCGTTGGCGATGACGACGGCCTTCGTACCGGCCAGGCCCTCGCGCCACTTCTCGGCGAGCATGCGGGTCTCGGCGGCGCGGTCCAGCTGGTCGCGCGAGAGGTTCAGCAGCGCGATCGCCTTGGGGTCCACGTCACGGGCGACGCCCGCGAGGTACTTCTCGTCGACCTCGATCACGCCGTACTTCGCGTCGGAGCCGCCGGCGAGCGCCGAGGTGATTCCCGCAGGCATGTTCGCACCGAGGGCGTTGGACACGACCGGGCCGCTGGCCCGCAGGGCCTCCGCGATCAGGCGCGTGGTGGTCGTCTTGCCGTTGGTGGCCGACACGAGGACCACGTCCAGGTGTGTGGCGAGCCGACCGAGCAGCTCGGGGTCGAGCCTGAGCGCGACCTTGCCGCCGATCACCGATCCGCTGCCGCGGCCCGCCGCGCGTGACACCGCCGCGGCCGCCTTGCCCGCCGTCACGGCCAGCTTGGCCCGCGGCGACAGCGGGTCCGTGTTGCCTGACATCTGTCGAGATCCTCCTTGCGTACGGCGCCGCGCCTGCCCCCGGCATCGTTTCTCTGCTCAGCCTATCGAGATCCACTGACAAGCCCGAACCACGGCACCACCTCGGTGCCGCTGTACTCCATGGACCGTACTCTTGCCGCCATGCGACACGGCTCGATCCCGGGCGCCTCAGGGCGCGTACGACCTCTGACCCTGCTCGGTGACCCCGTGCTGCACACGGCCTGCGAGGAGGTCACCGACTTCGGCCCCGCACTGGGGCGCCTCATCGAGGACATGTTCGCGACGATGTACGCGGCCCAGGGCGTGGGCCTGGCCGCGAATCAGATCGGCGTGAGCAAACGGGTCTTCGTCTACGACTGCCCGGACGACGAGGACGTCCGCCACCTCGGCCACGTGGTCAATCCGCGGCTCGTGGAGGCGGACGGCGTCACCGTGCGCGGACCCGAGGGCTGCCTCTCGCTGCCGGGTCTCGAAGCGGGCACGCCCCGCTTCGACCACGCGGTGGTCGAGGGGGTCGATCTGCGCGGCGAGCCCGTGAAGGTGCACGGTTCGGGCTGGTTCGCCCGCTGTCTCCAGCACGAGTGCGACCACCTGGAGGGCGGTGTCTACACCGACCGCGTCACCGGCTGGCGGCGCCGCAGGGTGCTGCGGGCCGCCGCCAAGGCCTCCTGGAACGTCTGAGGTTCCTCTGGAGAGCCCCTGAGGGCTCCCCAGAGGCTCCCCGGGGGTTCAAAAGCCGGGGCCGCCCACGCGGTTGCCCGCCGCGGCGAGCCGCCCCCACAGCAGGTCGGCCAGGCTGCTGACCAACTGCTCGCGCGAGCAGGGCCGTTCACCGAGCCACCAGTCGCCCGCCGCGTGCATCATGCCGACGATGCCGTGCCCCCAGACGCGGGCGAGCTGGGCGCTCTCCGGACCGAGGTCGACGCGCTCCTCGATGACCTCCGCCAGCTCCTCGCCGAGGCGGCGCAGCAGGGGCGCGGAGTGCAGGCCGACGTCGAAGCCCTGCTCACCGGGGGAGGGGGCCTCGGAGGGGTGCATCAGGAACCGGTACACCTGCGGGCGGGCCTCGATCGCCGCGAGGTAGGTGTCCAGCGTCGCCTCGACGCGCTCCCTGCGCTCGGCGGGGGCGTCCAGGGCGGCGCGCAGGGCTTCGAGCAGCGCGTCCGTGTGCCGCTTGGCGAGCGCGGCGTACAGCCCGCCCTTGTCGCCGAAGTGGCGGTAGAGGATCGGCTTGGTGATGCCGGCCTCGGCGGCGATGGCGTTCATGGAGGCGCCGGGGCCGTCGCGGAGCACCACCCGGTCCGCGGCCTCCAGCAGCTCGCGCCGGCGCCGTCCATGATCCGCGGATCTCTGCTGATCAGCGTGGTGCGTGGTCTCCATAAGCGTTCTCTCCCCGCCCGTGCGATTGCGTGACGCACGCGCAACGTAACACCCGGCGTGCGGCGGGCATCGAACGGGCTGCCGGGAGTTGACACGGACTACTGGCCGGTAACAGACTTCCGTTACCGCTAGTAACGCCGCAGTTGATCGCAGGTCCTGGAGGGGTCATGGCCGAGTTCACCATGGAGCTCAACGACGAACAGAAGGAGGTCCAGGAGTGGCTTCACGGGTTCGCCGCTGACGTGATCCGCCCCGCGGCCGCCGAGTGGGATGAGCGCGAGGAGACGCCCTGGCCCATCATCCAGGAGGCGGCGAAGCTCGGGATCTACTCCCTCGACTTCTACGCGCAGCAGTTCTTCGACCCCACCGGGCTCGGCATCCCGATGGCCACCGAGGAGATCTTCTGGGGCGACGCGGGCATCGGCCTGTCCATCATGGGCACGGGCCTGGCCGCCGTAGGCGTGCTCGCCAACGGCACCGAGGAGCAGGTCGGCACCTGGATCCCGCAGATGTACGGCGACGTGAACGACGTCAAGGTCGCCGCCTTCTGCTCCTCCGAGCCGGACGCCGGATCCGATGTGGCCGCCATGCGCACCCGCGCCGTCTACGACGAGGCGAAGGACGAGTGGGTCCTCAACGGCACCAAGACCTGGGCGACCAACGGCGGCATAGCCAACGTCCACGTCGTCGTCGCGGTCGTCGACCCCCAACTGGGCTCGAAAGGGCACGCCTCCTTCATCGTCCCGCCGCACACGCCCGGCCTGTCCCAGGGGCAGAAGTTCAAGAAGCACGGCATCCGCGCCTCGCACACCGCCGAGGTCGTCCTCGAAGACGTACGGGTCCCGGGCCACTGCCTGCTCGGCGGCAAGGAGAAGCTGGACGAGCGCCTCGCCCGCGCGCGGGAGCGCGCCAAGGCCGGCGGCGAGCGCGTGAAGAACGCCGCGATGGCCACCTTCGAGGCGTCGCGGCCCGCGGTCGGCGCGATGGCGGTGGGGACCGCCCGAGCCGCGTACGAGGAGGCGCTGGAGTACGCCAAGACGCGTACGCAGTTCGGCCGCCCGATCATCGACAACCAGGGCGTCGCCTTCCAGCTCGCCGACATGCGCACCCAGATCGACGCGGCCCGCCTCCTGGTGTGGCGCGCCTCGTGGATGGCGAGTACGGGCAAGAAGTTCGAGTCGGCTGAGGGCTCCATGTCGAAGCTCTACGCGAGCGAGGTCGCCAAGAAGGTCACCGCCCAGGCCGTGCAGATCCTCGGCGGCAACGGCTACACCCGCGAGTACCCGGTGGAGCGCATGCACCGCGACGCCGCGATCTACACGATCTTCGAAGGTACGAGCGAGATCCAGCGCCTGGTCATCGCGAGGACGCTGTCGGGCATGCCGATCCGCTGACGGGAGCGGACCCGGTGCCGCCTCAGGGCTGGTACACGTACGGAGTGGTCGTGCACAGCGTCGCGAAGCCGAGGCGGTCCAGGATCGGGTGGCTGTCGTCGGAGGCGTCGACCTGGAGGTAGCGGTAACCGCGCTCGGCGGCGATGCGGGCGCGGTAGGCCACGGTCGCGCGGTAGATGCCCTTGCCGCGCCACTCGGGAGCCGTGCCGCCACCCCACAGGCCGGCGAAACCGGTGCCCGGGCGGAACTCCATCCGGGCACCGCACACCGGCCGCTCACCGGCCATGGCCACGACCGCGACGATCTCGTCCGGCGCCTCGGTCAGCTGGGCGAGCACCCGCGTGGCCAGCCGCTCGCTCAGCGCGGCGTCGTCCTCGCCGAACGCCGCCAGGTGCGCCTCGGCCATCAGCGCGACGCCCGCCGCGTCCCGCACCGGGACGAGCCTGATGCCGTCGGGCAACTCCGGTCCCGCGGGCAGGGCTTCGGCCTCGGCGACCATCACGGCCTCCTGGGGCTCGGCCACGAAACCGGCCGCGAGGAGCCGCTCGGCCAGGTCGGCGGGGCGGTCGTAGGAGTGCAGCTTCCACTCGAACTCGCGTCCCGCGGCCGTGTAGTGGCGAATCTGCTCCGCGATGACACCGTCCGCCGTCGCCGCGTCGATGTCCGCCCACAGGACGCCGTTCCAGTCGCTCTCCGAGCCGGTCTGCCGGACCACGCCGCCGACGCGCTCGACGACCGTGCCAGGCCCTTCGCCCAGTGTGCTCCGCCTGATCTGCCGGTCGTACGCGGCCAGTACCGCTGCGTGATCCATGCGGGTCACTTCAGCAGGGGCGGCAGGGGGCGGCAAGTGAATAAGGCGGGGGCCGGCGCTCAGGACCGCCAGCGGCAGCGCAGGGCGGCGGTGGTGAAGCCCGGGCCGTAGGCCACGGCAACGCCCCGGGCGTCGTCGGCGGGCGGTTCGTCGTGGGTGCGTTCAAGGACGCGGAACACGCTGACGCCGCCGAGATTCCCCTCCGCGGCGAGCGTGGCGGTGGAGTGGCGGGCGGCGTGGGCGTCGAGGCCGAGGGCCGCCGCCGTGTCCTGGATGATGCGCGGGCTGCCGGGGTGGACGACCGCGAACTCGGCGCGGTAGGGGCCGAGCCAGTCCAGGATGGTGGGGAGCACGTCGTCGGCCGCGCTGAGCGCCTTCTTCGTGGAGTCGAAGTGGAATCCGTCCGGGGCGATGCGTCCGCGGTAGCGGTCGAGGCTGTCCGGCAGCACGTATTCCAGGGAGTCCTCGATCGCGATCCCGGGGCCCATGGGGGTGCTGGTGACGATCGTCGCGGCGGCGGAATCCCCGAACAACGCCTTGTAGATCATCGATTCGATGCTGGTGTCGTTGTGGTTGTAGACGCTGGAGATGACCTCCGCGGCCACCACGAGCACCTTGCTGCCCGGCCGTGCCGCCACCATGTCGGCGGCCCGGATGAGTGCCTGCGCGCCCCCCGCGCAGGCCAGCGTGGTGAGCGCGAGATGCCGGGCCGTGGGCCGCAGGGCCAGCCGGTCCATGAGCCCGACGTCGAGGTTGGGCAGGGCCCAGCCGGTGCAGTGGGCCGTGACGATCGCGTCGATGTCCTCGCCGGCCAGGCCCGACGCGCGCAGTGCCGCGGTGGCCGCGCGCTCGGCCATGCTGAGTGCGTCCGCGAAGGCGGCGCCCGCACGGTCCTCGATGCCCGCGGGCCCGGAGACCGTGGGTGCGTCGATGGGGCGGCTGAAATGACGCGTCTCCACACCGCAGCCGCGTACGACCCGCAGAATGGCGCCCAGCCGCGGATGGCCGGGATGGTGGGCACGGATGTCGTCGGCTATGTCTTCGGTGGTGACCTTGTGGTCGCCGAAGACGGTACAAGGTCTTGATACATAGGCAGGCACGCTGATGCTCCCACGGGCTCGTCGGGCGGGGGGTGCGGCACAACGTACTTCACCGCGCTGAGCCCGTCGCCTCTCGCGTAGCGAGGGCGTGACGACCGTGAGAGGCGGGGGTCAGAAGGCCCGCAGCATCGGCGCTCGCACGTGCGACCGCTTCTCACCCGGATGGAAGACGAGGATGATGAGCCGCGCGCCGGGGGCCGTCATGGGCTGCGCCGCGCACATGGTGACCCAGCCGGGACCGAACTCGGCGTGCAGCAGGGGGCGCTCGTCCCCGTCCGGGTGCGGGAACGCGGCACCGGCGGTATAGAGCGGCGCCACCTCGGGGTCGGCCAGGATCTCCTTCTCTATCTGCCGCAGCACCTCGTCCTCGGGCCGGGTCGCGAGCGCGGCCCGCAGCTGCGGCAGGACCAGCGGAGCCCACGCGGTGTGCCAGTTCGTCAGGACCTCGCGGCCGTCGAGCAGCATCCAGCGCATGGTGTTGGCCGGAACGTTCCTCCCGGGGAACAGGGCCGCGAAGTGCTCATTGTGGGCGAGCAGGTCCCAGGAGGCGTCGGATACGTACGCGATGTGCCGGATGCCCTCGACGGCCTCCTGCCACACACCGGGGATCTCCTTGCCCGACGTCGGATGGAGCGGGCCGGGGGGATCCTGAAGCAGCGCGTACCGGCACAGGGAGACCCACTCCTGCTCGTTGAGGCCGAAGAGGCGGGCGACGTCGCGAAGGAGCGTGGTCGGCGGGTTGGGGTAGTTGCCGGACTCCAGGCGGTGGTACGTGCCGAGCGTCCGGTGCAGCAGCTGGTCCACCTGATGCTGCGAGAGCCCCCGGGCACGCCGCCCCTGACCGCTGGGCCGGGAGAAGCCATGCGATTCGGGGGCAATGAGGGCGCGTCGTTCGCGGAGCAGTGCGCGGAGCGCCGTCTTGTTCATGGTGGGTAATCCCTCTTGGTTCACGCCGAGTTGGAGCGTGATCAGTCTAAATATTCGCAACTTCTTTGGTAATAAACATTGCCCGAAGAAAACGATCAGCCACTGCGGCATCATGGAGTGCGCGACCTCGTCGACCTGCAGCTTTGATCGTCGGCGAGTGCGTGGGTACAACTGTGGGGCATCTTGTCCGGGGAGCCTGAGAATGGCTGAAATTCCCCGGCATCGGGTACCCCCTAGGCCCATCGGGCCGTTGCGGGAAGCGTGTGGGACGGCTGTTCGTATTCTGATCCGAGTGGTCGGAAACAGGGCAGCGCCTGACCTCACGGTCCTCGTCCGGTTCCGTGGGTCCACCGGCTGCGGTCGGTGCCGTCACTCGCCATTACGTAGCGGCCACGGTACCGGCCGCCCGTGGTTGTTCCCGGGCGCCTCATACGGCCGAGAGCCGATCCTCCGCCCGCGCCAGGATCTCCGTCACCCGTGCTCCGAACCGGACGTCGCAGGGGTGTGGCGTGCCGGTGCGCACGGCCACGACGAGTTCATCGAGCGCGGTGGCGAAGGCCTCGTCGGCACCCTCCCACGGCGGCAGCACCGCGACGCCGTGCTCGCCGCGCAACTCCACGGCCAGGCCGGCGCACTTCGCCGGCGCCGTCAGGCTCAGCGCCGCCGTGCTGGAGGCACCGCCGGTGTGGCGCAGGACCAGGTGGACCGTGTCGCCGGGGCCGTGTGCGGCGGCCGTCACGTCGCTCACGTCGCCGAGGACCGGCAGCAGCATAGACAGGGCGTGCGGGCCCACGTCCCACAGGCCACCACGGCTTTCGCGCCAGGGCGAGGGGAACACGGCGCTCCCGTCCGGGGTGTAGAACGAGCCGTACCAGTCGGCGCGGCCGGTGAACCAGCCGCCGGTGGCCGCCTGTTCGGAGACCCAGGCCGAGCTGAGGGTGGCGAAGCGCAGGGTGAAGAAGACCACGGAAGCCACCTGCGCCCGTTCGACTGCCCGCGCCACCCCGTGCGCGGCCTCCGGCGTGGTGGCCACCGGTTTGTCGAGGAGCAGATGGCAGCCCGCCGCCGCGGCCCGCGCCGCCAGCGGTGCCTGGACGTCCGGCGGCACCGCGAACGCCACGGCGTCACTGGCCGCGAACAGTTCCTCCACGTCCGTGTGGGCCGCCGTCCCATGCGTGGCGGCGAGCGTGGCCGCGGCCTCCGGACGCCGGCCCCAGACGCCGCTGAAGTCGATGTCCGGGTG
>NZ_WMBF01000851.1:0-1119 GCF_019400875.1 Streptomyces anatolicus
CCCCTCCCCCACCGGCCTCGGCCCGACCGTCGCCGAGGCCACGGCGGGCATGTCGCCGACCCGCGTCCAGGAGATCGTCGCGGCGGCGGGCCTGCCCACCACGCACGACCCCGTGTCGGCGGTCGGCGCGCTCACCGCGCTGTTCACCGACCGCACCCGTATGTCGGCGCTCCTGGACGAGGCGCCCGCCGAGTCGGTGGAGGTCCTGTCCCGCCTGGTGTGGGGCCCTCCCTACGGCCAGGTCACCGCGGACCCCGCCCGCCACCTGCGCTGGCTCCTGGACCGCGGGCTGCTCCTGCCCACCGCGCCGGGCACGGTCGTGCTGCCCCGCGAGGTCGCCCTGCATCTGCGCGCGGGCCGCGCGCACCGCACGCCCGAGCCGGTACCGCCGCCCGTGGCGGTGGCGCGCGAGCACCGTCCACAGGTTGTGGACGCCGCGGCGGCGGGCCAGGCGCACACCGCGCTCGCCACCATCGAGGAGCTGCTGAAGGAGTGGGACGAGGGCGGCCCCGCGGTGCTGCGCGCGGGTGGTCTGAGCGTGCGCGACCTGAAGCGGACCGCGGTCGCGCTGGACCTGCCCGAGCCGATGGCCGCGTTCTGGGTCGAACTGGCCTACGCGGCGGGCCTGGTGGCCTCCGACGGCGAGGCCGACGAGCGGTACGGCGCGACTCCCGCGTACGACGACTGGCAGGAGCTGCCCGCGCCCCAGCGCTGGGCCGCGCTCGCCACGGCCTGGCTGGCGGCGACCCGTACGGCCGGCCTGATCGGCGGCCGTGACGGCAAGGACCGCACGCTGTCCGCGCTGGGCCCGCATCTGGACCGCTCGGCGGCGCCGGAGGTGCGCGGCCGGGTCCTGGCTCTCCTCGCCGAACTCCCCGAGGGCGCCACGCCCGACCCCGAAGCGCTCCTGGCCCGCCTGTGCTGGGAACGGCCGTCCCCCTCGTCGCGGGACCTCCGCGCCCGCATCGCCCAATGGACGCTGAACGAGGCGGAGTTGCTGGGCGTCACGGGCCGCGGCGCCCTCTCGACCCACGGCCGAGCGCTGCTCACCGCCACTCCGGCACGCCCTTCGGCCCCCGAGCCCTCGGCGGGTCCCCCGCACACGGTCCCTGCCACCCC